>CAZHAI010000123.1:1332-6651 GCA_964530645.1 uncultured Rikenella sp.
GGAAGCAGAACTGAGATAATAAGTAAAAGGATTAGTAACTTGTTTTTCATCTTGATGGTTGACTTGAATTCAATGCAAAAGTCAGCCGGTAATGTTACAGCGGTGTTAAAAACCGGTTACGATTAAATGACACTTATGTTACATGATTGTAACATTGCACCGGGAGCACAACTTAATAAAAAAGAGGTCATTACGACCTCTTTACATTTCTGTGCTCTTTTTGTAACCGGCTATTTCAGCAGTTCATCAGCCTTTGCCTTTGCAACGGCCAGTATCTTATCAGCCCTTGTGTTTGCTTCGGTAACCAGCTGGGTGGCTCTCTTATCAGCCTCGCGGTTAAGGGCCTCGGCTGCCCTTTTTGCAGCAACCACAGCGAGGGGGCCCTGTGCCTCGGCATCCTTCACCAGCTTCTTGCCCCGGAGATCTGCCTCGCTGCGTATCACGCCGGCAGATGAGGCGGCCTCGTCACGGAGCATCTTAGCCTGTGCCTCTGCTTCCTGCAATATCTTGTCAGACTGCTGCCGGGCGGCTTCGTTAACTTTCTCCGTAACCTCCTCTGTCACGGCGTTGGTGACAGCGGTGACAGGATTTGCTCCTCCCTGACCGCCGGCGCTGCCTGCAAATACCGGAGTAATGACGGGGTCTGTAAAGGTGCCTCCCACCTTAAGGTTGACTTTGATAATCTCCGGAGGGGTAAGATTCAGGCCAAGTGCCGTAAGCTGTGTGGAAAAAGTCCCCATCAGGGCATTGGCTGACTCCCCCAGCTCGGCACTGGGGATCTCCGTCTTGATGAGATAATTGATTGTGCGGTCAATACCCTGATCACCGGAGACATTTAATTTAATGTTACCGAGTTTCGTATCGAATGGTTTGACAAAAAGGCGTCCGTCATTGACGATAAAGGTTGCCTTGAGGTCCTTCAGGATGTTAGTATATGACTGGTTCATCTTCAGAACACTCTTTATCCTGTCAAATGATTTTGACTCCAGTATCTGAACCGATTCAGAGGTGAGTTCCCCGCTGCCTGACATTGTGTTCAGCATAGGCATCATGCTGCTGTTCAGCAGGCTCCTGAAATCCATCCTTACTGTCACCATGCCTCCAAGTCCTGCCGCTGCCGGTATAAGTTGCCGAACCGTATTGAAGGTGTTGAATGTCTCTTTTATGTTGACGGCGCTTACAAGCATATCTGCGTCAATCAGCGGTTTGAGTGTGTCACGCGTGTCATATGATGCGTTCATCAGCATTGTGCCCCCGAGCGCCTTCATGCCTGTCTCACTTAAGGTAACGACACCGTCACGGACGAGTATATTCCCTGTAACATCAGTTGCAGCAAGCCTGCCATAGGCCAGTTTGTCAACATTGGCGTCAAATGTGAAATCAATGTTTTTCGGAATCCGGATTACCTCCATAGCAACCGTATCTGTTTCCAGCGTGTCTGACGGAAAGATGTCGAGGATCTCATTCAGGTCGACAAGCCTGGATTTCATCGAAAGATTACCTTTCAGGATGCCGTCAGAGAAGAGGTATGGAATATAGTTCTCAAGCCTGCCGGTGATGGTGAAATCACTTTTCTCCCCCATCGTGGCTGTCATGCCGGTCATCTCGGCAAATGCAGGACTGAATACAAAGGATGCGTTGTTGATCTTAAGCTCAGGCATGTCGGTCATGGTCATGGCCATGTCTGATATTTTGAGGTTTCCCGCAGCCTTGAACTGGTCGTACATTTTGTTCTCCAGCATTGACATCCGGCCTGCCATATCAAGGGAGACGTCAATCAACCCGTTGATTGTGATGCTGTCCAGCGGAACAGCCTGTTGCAGTTTTGCCAGGTCGATCTTTCCCCTGGCGACAGCGGCAATTGAAGGATCACTGAGCGGTGTTGCCAGTTTCATTGTCATGTCGAAGGGGTTGCCTGCCAGTTCGAAATGGAAACGGCTGACATCGACTGTAGTGTTGTCCATCTCCTGACCGTCAGTCTGAACTTTGGCGTTGATATTAATATCAGTGATCTTTTCCGGCAAGCCGGGATAGCTAATTATGCCGTCAGTCACTGCAAGATTCGCAGCAACGTCGGGCAGGGTACTGTCGGCAGAGCTGTAAATACCTTTCACTGTACCGTCAAGAGTGAAAGTTCCTGAAGCCTTGAGTTCCTCGAAGTCCTTCATATAGAATGCAGGAACCAGTGAAAGAAGCGACTTGAATGAGGTCTCCGGGGCGCTGAAGATCAGGTCGAGGTCAATATCATCACCGGGCATAGCAGCCGTACCCGAGAGGTTGAGTATTATATCATTTATATTTAACCTGTTATCCCTAAGGGTGAACTTCATTGAATCGGTCAGGGCATCAATCTCAGCCTGGAATCCCACCTTTGCGTCTGTGAGGTAAGAAATCTTATCCATAATGAAATCGACGCTTCCGGCAGTGAGATCCATCGCAATGTTAGTTCTGGCGGCGCTCATGTTCCCGGAGAGGTTGAAATCCAGATCCTCAGCGGCGGCAGCCATCCCGGACTGCATGTCGTTATAATGAATCCGTCCGTCACTGATGCTGAACTTATTCAGTGCCACTTTCAGAGATGACGGCTGACCAGCGACTGTGGTATCCTCAGCCTGGTCCGGCGTATCTTTCATTATATCCCAGTTTGCCATCCCGTCTTCCCGGACGATTGCATTAACCAGCATGTTATCAACTGTAACGGATTTGATTTCATAACCGCCGTCACCGAACAGGCTTCTCAGGTTGAAGATCAATGAGAATGATTTCACTGCAGCAAGGGTATCGCCTTCGAACTGATCCATTCCGGTAACACTCAGGTTATTCAGCGTAAATGAAGCATTCGGGAATGCCTTGAAAAGGCTGAGCTTATAGTCTGAAAATGCCACCCTGGCATTGACAATTGAGTTGATTTCCGTTTCTACCCTCTCCTTTATCTTATCCCTGAACATCACCGGTACGATAAGTCCTGTTGCAATTATCAGCGCCACCAATGATCCGATAATAATACCGGTGATTTTTAATCCCTTTTTCATATTTTCAACCTTTTGCACTTATCATTAATAGAGATTCCCTCTTCTTGACTTCAATCTTCTTTCCCGAAACTGATATTATTTTATCCTTTTCGAATTCAGCCAGTATGCGGCTTACGCTCTCCCTGGAAGAATCGATGAGGTTCCCTATTTCTTCCTGACTGATTGGAAGGGTGAAGCTGTCAGAATCATAAATCGGGCCAGACATTTCAAGGATGACATCTGCAATCTTCCCTCTTAACTGTTTCTGGGAACGGTTTACACATCTGTTGTAAATCTCGAGCTCATTGCGACAGATGTCTATAATTATCTCATATGAAAAATCAGGGTTCGAATAGAGCAGGTTCCTGAAGGTGGTAATGTCAATGAAACAAGCCTCCACCTCGTCAATGGCAGTTATTGAGTACTGGTTGATCTTGTCTCCGAAGGTGGTCGGTAATCCGAGATAACCGGGTGCCTTTACGATCCTTACAATCTGGTCTCCGTACGGTCCCTCTATATGCAATTTGATCAGCCCGCTGCGGAGATAGACCACGTTGGTTGATAGCATACCCTGTTTAATGAGAACATCCCCTTTCTTAAAGCTTGTAAGAGCGCAGTTGAAGGAGAGCGCCTCTGTCTCCGAATCCTTAAGCTTTTTAGCTGCCTTGGACTTGACGGAGCAGTGTCTGCATTCATTTCTGATCATAAAGTAGAGGTCTAAAAGTGTGATCCAGATCACAAACATACATAATCGACCGCACACCCGGAAATGAAAACCTCAAAAAAAGAAAGGCGTTATTTGCCTGATCACAAAACCAAACCAAATCCTCATGGAAACAACCGACAAAATTGTGGTTATAAGCACTACAGGACCTGAATTTCAGGAAAAAGCCACCCTGCCATTCACGGAACTAACGAGTGAAATAAAAGACCTTAAATCAGAGATCGGGACTCTGAAGGCAAAGATTGAAAGGCTTGAAGGCTCACGACAGGATCAGCTCTCCATTGCTCTTATAGCAGGTGATCTCGACAAGATACTTGCTGCAATGGTCATAGCCATAGCAGCAGCAGCCCAGGATACAAAGGTCAAACTCTTCTTCTCATTCTGGTCTCTTTCTGCGCTGAGAGACAGCAAAAAGAATGCAAGTGGCAAGGACTTCATCTCGAAGATGTTCGGCATAATGCTCCCGAAGGGAAAAGGCAAACTTAAGCTCTCGAAGATGAACATGGCCGGCATGGGTCCGCTTATGATAAAGGGTCTCATGAAAAAACAGGGAGTGATGTCGCTCGAAAAGATGTTTCAGGAAGCTGCCGGACTCGGTATTGAGATCACCATATGCGAGATGTCAATGAACCTGATGGGATTCAAAAAGGAGGAGATGATAGACTATCCGGGCCTTCGGTATGCCGGAGCTGTAACCTTCGTTGCTGAGGCCAATGAAAGCGCAACACAGTTGTTTATATCATAGAAGCATCATTCTTATATACTATTGAAATACAATTAATTATTAACAAATATCCAGATCACCATGACACCAGAAGAATTGAAAAACATCAGCGTCGCAAAATCAGTGGACGCAAGAGGTACTGCATGCCCCGGACCGCTGCTTGAGGCAAAGAAAGCCATCGGAACAATAAAGGTTGGCGATGTAATGGAAGTCCTCTCCGCAGATGAGGGAACCAGGGTTGATATCCCTAAATGGTGCACCAAACAGGGTCATGAATACCTCGGTACCATCGAGGAGAGCGGATTTTACAAGATTTTCCTCAGAAAGAAGTAGTCCTTTACTCTGCATCCATGGAGAAGAAGAGTGCCAGGATACTGGTTTTCTCAACTGAAAAGATATCGGATCCCGCCATTGACATGGCGGGATTGCTTAAACTTCACTACCCTCCTACAGTATACACAATTGCGGTACCCTGTTCCAGCGGGATCAAGCCACGTTGGATAATGCACGCCTATGAGAGGGGTTTTGACGGCGTGTTCATTGCAGCAGACGGAAGCGACTGCACCTACGGCGAATCATGCACTGAAAAGACTGGACATTTAGTTGGCATCACACACCGGATGATGAAAGACAGTAACATTGACCCGGCCCGCCTGAGGATGGCCGCCATCTGCTCGGTGTGCAGCGAGTCGTTCGTGAAGCAGATTAAAACATTTAACCAGTACTTACTTCAATCCAGACAGAGCTGATTATGACTGAAAATACTAAGACCGCCAACTATGATGCTCTGGTTATCGGGGCAGGCATAGCAGGCGGGGAAGCGGCTCTGAACCTGGCAAACAACGGGTTCAGTGTACTGC
>CAZHAI010000124.1:0-6548 GCA_964530645.1 uncultured Rikenella sp.
TTTGCAACGCTGCCGTCGCTGAAGGCAACCCCTGTTGCACTGCTGCCGGAGACGAGAATCTGTTTTACAGGCTTCGCGAAATGGAACCTGACGCCCTTTTCAGCAGCCCTTTCCATAAGCTTTGCAGCTATGCCGTACATGCCTCCGACAGGGAACATTGAGCCTTCAGTCAGTTCAGCTGCAGGTATCATTGAAAAAAGTGCCGGAGCAGTGAAGGGACTCTGTCCTACGTAAATGTTCTGGAAGGTATATGCCATTCTCAGGTGTTCTGATTTGAAGAAGCGAGCCGTATACCTGTAATGGTTCAGGTATGTCTTCAGCTTTATCAGCAGGAGGGCATTGCGGAGGTTGAAGAACTCGAAGAAGCGGGTGAAGTTACGGCCCAGGAGCTTCTGAAAGGCAACTGTGTAAAGTCCAAAGCCGGTCCTGACGTACTTCTCAGCCCTGGCAAAGCTGCCAGGCTCGATTTGTTCCAGCTGTTGCCTCATCCTCTCCCTGTCGGTTGTAAAGGCAAGGCTTGTGCCGTCGTCAAACCAGAGAGTATAGATGTCATCCAGCGGTTTGACATTCAGGTCATCCATTGTCAGACCCAGTGAGCCGAGCACATCCCGGTATACCTCAGGCATCAGTATCATTGTTGCGCCAAGGTCAAAGCGGTGTCCGTCTCTGACTATCTGACCGCAGCGTCCGCCGGCAGATGAGTTTTTCTCATACACATCGACTCTGTAACCGCGCTCTGCCAGCAGAAGTGCGGTGGTTATACCCCCTATTCCGGCGCCTATTATCAGCGCCGTTCCATTAAAAGCCATCAGGTATTGAATTAAATCAGTGAAAAATTCTCGTTCAGGGCTGCATGGTACGGCAGCCTTAACACAAATATATGAACAAACTGATTTGCAACCTGCGGACTAAGGGTCAACTGCGAAAAATGGCGGGTGAGTGGCGGAAAAACTACGCCCGGAATTAAATAAGGGTAATAGTTGCTGGTACCTGGGGCGGTTCCTGCAATGAATTCCCTGCTCTACCAGAGCTGGTGAACCAGTGGCTTGATCTCCTCCTTGTATACTTCGTCAATGGCCCTGATCTGCTCAAGTGTAAAGTCGGTGAAGTCAGCTGCCCCGAGGTTTGATATCACCTGGTCGGGAGAGGAGGCTCCGGGAATTATGCAGCTCACCTCTTCGCTCAGCAGTATCCATTGGAGGGCTACATGAGCCAACGGGGTGTTTTCAGGGAAGAGTGCCTTCAGCCTGGCCACTGCCCTGAGGCCTGTCTCATATGGTACTCCGGAGAAGGTTTCTCCCTTATCGAAGAAGAGACCGTTACGGTTAAAGAAACGGTGGTCGCCCGGTGCAAAGCGTGTATCCGGTCCGAACTTGCCGGAGAGGAGGCCGCTTGCAAGGGGAACCCTGATTATAAGACCGATATTCTTTTCGCGGGCTATTGAAAAGAACCTCTCGTGGGGTCTCTGACGGAAGATGTTATAGATTATCTGAACGGTTGTGACGTTGTCATACTCTGCTGCCTTGTTTGCTTCCTCGACCTTCTCAACGCTGACGCCAAGGTTAAGGATCTTGCCCTCCTGCTTCAGCTTATCGAACTCACCGAAGATCTCAGGCCTGTAATATACCTCAGTGGGAGGGCAGTGCAGCTGGATCAGGTCGATGCAGTCAGTACCGAGTCTCTTCAGGGAGTCCTCCACGTAACCACGGAGGACTTCGGGGGTATATCCCTTGTTCACATGGGGATTTATCTGCCTCCCGCATTTCGTTGCTACCCGCACTGAAACGCCAGATTCACGTACTGCTTTACCGACTGCTTTTTCGCTCTCTCCGTCGGAATATACGTCGGCAGTATCAATGAAGTTGACACCGTTGTCAATTGCCTCCCGGATTATTGATTCTGCCAGCGAATGATCGAACTTCGATCCCCATTTGCCACCAACCTGCCATGTCCCGAGAGAAATCTCCGAGACTTCAAATCCTGTCTTTCCCAGCACCCTGTAATTCATCTTCTGACTATATTTTTAAGTTGTTATCCGAATTGAAATTCTGCCTCCAAGATATATGTTTTTCCCCAGGAATTTCAGAACCCGATGCTGAGGTTAAGAGAGGCTGTGCGGGGTCTGGGCCATGTATATCCGGCGAGACCTCCCTGAATATCGGGATCTGCCCCCCTGTAACCGGTTATAATAAAGGCATTCTGCAGGGTTGCCTCCAGCCTGAGGTCGACGTTTTTCCCTGAAATGTTCCGGAACGTATGTCCCAGGCTGACAAAATCAAGCCTGACAAATGATCCGTTTTCCATATGATAGTCAGAGTAGGGGACCAGTACGGTAAACCCGGAATCATAAACCAGGGATGAAATATTTCTCAGTGCGCCGTTTGGTGTCATGCTTCCGTAGTTGCCGAAAGCGCTCTCAACGTTGTAGCACCAGTTTCCGGCAAGTGAACTGGCAGAAAAGGAAAGTTCCCAGTTGCGATATGTCAGCGAAGACCAGATGCCGGCGGCAAACTCAGGGTCGGTGGAAGGGCCTCTGTACCTGTCATCATACCCAAAAGAGCCATTGTTGTTCATGTCTTCGTAAATTCCCTGGACGGGCATTCCGTTGTCATTGTACACCTGCTTCAGGAGATAAAAAGAATTTACCGGCCTGTCATTATCCTGAAGAAGAACCTGTGCGTACGGTATCAGCGGTACTGATCCGGCAATGATGAAGTCAATGCCGTTGGGAAGGGTTTCAATGATGTTTTTCCTGACTGAGCCATGGAGGGCGGCGTTCCATTCGAACACCTTTCCTTTGATCAGGTTGGTTTCAATCCTGAATTCAATACCTCTGTTATTAACATCACCGGCGTTGGCAAGTATGGTTGCACTGAAGTTTGATCCGGACGGAACGTTCACTTCAGTGATCATGTCCCTGTTTTTGTTGATGAATCCGTTCACTGACAGGTTCAGCCTGTTTTCAAACATTGCAATCCGCAGGCCTGAAATGAAGTACCTGGCAGTTTCAGGCCTGAGGTCAGGAGATGGAATTGTAGAAAAGGACTGGGACATTGATCCTGTTCCTGCCGAACCAAGGGTAAGGCTCAGTGCAAGGTCGTTGATAAATCCGTCTGACGGGAAGAATGACTCACCCGCGATGTTCCATTCTGCCGTTACCGAAGGGGAAAGCACGCTCCTGTTTCCGGGAGCATAAGCGGAAAAACCGTCCTCCCTGAGGACAGCTGAGATAAAATATCTTCGCAGGGCTGAAAAGTTCATTTCTCCGTAGAAGGAGGTCATGGATTTTTCAAAGGTTGCATGGGAGTCTTTGAATATGATTTCAGGATTGACATAGTCAGTTGTCAGCTCTTTTTTCTCACTCCCAAGCCAGTACATGAAGTATCCTGCCTTCAGTTCAATTTTGCTGTCAATGCTTTTTATCGGGGTTGCATAGCCGGCTGAAAGGTCAAGCGACCTTGTTTTCAGGGTCTCATCCAGTGTTGTAATACGCCCGTTCACTATAGGCAGAGTGCCTCCGGGATTAGATACCTCCCTTTTCTCATCAGTATAGCCGCTGGCTGCACTCTTTAATCCGACACTCAGACCCGGCAGGAGGTCCGGCCTGTAATCTGCAGTCAGGTATACCGATGTCTGTTTCGGCTTGCTCAGGCTTTCATTGGATTCAAGCATTGATGCCGGGTTGATGAACATTGATCCTGTTTTATAACCCTGGGCCGGGTCATTGTTTTCCCAGACCGGTGAGGTTGGATCTGCCATGGCGGCATAATAGGGCAGGTTTACACCTCCGGGTGAACTTTGATTTGCGAGGTTTGCTGAAACGGCAAGGCTTATAATCAGGTGGTCATCCAGCATGGAGGGGTCTATTCTGCCGGTGAAGGAGGTTTTCCTGTAATTTGATGACCGGATTGTTCCCTGTGCCAGTGTCTGTCCTGCCGAGAGCCGGAACGGTATCTTTCCCGCGGTTCCGGAAATTCCGAGGTGATGATCATGGCTGACGGCTGTCCGGTATATCTCATCCTGCCAGTCAGTGTTAAAGCTGCCGGCAAGCGCAAGCATTGCCGGATCGTCAGGGTACAGTTCCAGGAGTGCCTCCCTCACCTGGTCGCCGTTCAGGACACTGTAATATTTCACCGTGGAGAGGGCAACCTGGCCGGAATATGAGACATGGAGGCCATTGCGGCCTTTCATAGTCTCTATCAGAAGCGCTCCGTTACGGCCAAGGCTACCGTACCCGGCAGCCTGGCTTCCATTGAGCCATGTGATTGATTCGATGTCATGAGGATTCAGCAAATGGGGAATTCCCATGACCGGCACACCGTCTATAACCAGGAGCGGGGAAAGAGAGCTGTAGAATGATGAATTGCGCAGTGACTCAAGTGAGCAGCCTGATGATGGAGAACCGTCAGCCCTCTGTGCAAGCAATCCCTGAAATCTTCCCGCGATAAGTCCTTCGGCATTGAGGATCAGTCCCCGGTTGAAATCACGGTTTGATAGGCGAGTTATTCCCGCTGCTTGGTAAGATGTGTCTGTCCGGCTGTCCCATTCCGGCGTGACTGATTCCGGTTCTTTAATGTATTTGTTCTCCGTGGGCTGTGTCTGTTTCGGTTCTGTCCCGCCACTGTTTCCGGTGGACTGAGCCAACACCGGGACCTGGCATAGCAGAAAGACAAGCATTGTAATCAAAGCAGGATGAGCAACGCGTTCAACCTGGTTAACCGAACGGTTAAATAATTGTCTTTTAAAATAGTTTTTCATTGTTTTTCAGTGGTGTAAAACGACAGGCTGATTCCGAAGGTAAAAGGTATGAGTTCAATTGCTTTGTCAGTTGTTATGCGGTTGCCGTCTGACATTATCCATGGAGTCTTATTGAGTTTCACGGCATAGCCTCCGTAAATGCCCACCGACCAGTAATCGCTTATCCTCATATTTCCGGTGTACATCTTGTATTCCAGGCTCATGCCGGCCACGGCAACCGTCTGGTTGAACTTCAGGTCGATCTCTCTTTCCTGAATATAGCTTTCCAGTGGAACCTTTCGTTCGTCAGGGTAGTTCTGCAGCCGGTATCTCAGCCATCTTAACGAGAGCATTGGGGTCATCCTGATCCTTGCTGAATTCACCAGGTCATAACCCAGGTTCAGTTTGTAGCATGTGTTATTCAGGTTGATGACAATAGAGTCATGGTCGTCTTCGTAGCCGTATCCGAATCCCACGCCGAACCCTGTATAGAAACGGGGTAAGGAGACGCCGATCTCCGGCCCGGTGACAGTGACAAATTCCATTACATCCGTGTTGTAAGTGCCAAGCAGTCCGCTGAACTCTGAGAAGTCGGTCAGAATGAAGTCAAAGCTGAGCCCTGAACGGGTGATGATCTCCTTACCGGAGTAAATGTCAGCCTCGTTTACGTAGCTTCCGTCCGGGATGTACATCGGTATCAGGATGATTTTCAGGGGGAAGGCTGTAGTCTCGTCTATCGCCGCCTCTGCCGGGTTAAATCCGGGGCATGTAATATTCAGTCTGCTTTCCTTATCCTGCTCCATAAGGAGGTGAAAGACACCGTTGATGTCGGCTGCACTGCAGTTTGTGGTGTTTACCTGGCATGCCCTGGCCCCGACGATAGGAACATTTCTGTTGTCTGTAATAATACCGGTCACCACAGTTCCCTGTGCATATGTCCCTGGGGAGAGGGTTGCAAGCAGGATAAAGACCGGCAGCCGTTTTGACAATAAGATCCTGATACTCATCTTGCAGTATTATTTCGGTTCCTTCGGATGGATGCTTTTCCATTCACACTCAACACAGGGAGTAGTGATCCTCGCATCCGGTATTGGAAAGTATTCGGACGAGGGATTAAAAATAGCGAAAAATACGGTACAAAAAACAGCCCCGGCTTTTTGGCCGGGGCTGTTATAAGTGATCAGGTCAGGTTGAATTCAGTCTCAGAATACAACTTTGAATTCCACTCTCCTGTTTTTAGTTCTTCCTGCAGCGGTCCCGTTGTCGGCAACAGGCATCGTCTCCCCGAATCCCTTCGATGTCATCCTGGCGGCGTTGATACCTTTATCAGCCAGGTATTTCTTCACTGCGGCAGCTCTTCTCTCGGAAAGGTCGAGGTTCATTGCATCGTCACCGACGTTATCGGTATGTCCGTTGATTGCAAGGTTATAAACCGGGTTGTCGTTCATCACCTTCACAACATTGTTGAGTACCTGAAATGATGAGGCTTTGATGACGTCCTTACCAGTCTCGAACAGTATCCCCGTGAGGGCCTGTGTAAAGACCTTGAGGACCTCTTCCCTGACCTCGGGGCATCCCTTGTTGGCTGCTATGCCTGCCTCATCCGGGCATCTGTCATCGATGTCAGCAACTCCGTCGCCGTCTTTGTCAGGGCAGCCCTTCAACTCCTTCGTCCCTTTGGCATCGGGGCAGCGGTCTTCACTGTCCATGATGCCGTCACCGTCTGTGTCAGGGCAGCCGTTGAATTCGGGCAGCCCTTTCACATTCGGGCACTTGTCGTCACCGTCAGCAATACCGTCGCTGTCACTGTC
>CAZHAI010000125.1:0-6533 GCA_964530645.1 uncultured Rikenella sp.
AAGCTCTCGTCAAGGCCCAGGCTGCCAAGGGATTATGGATGCAGGAAGTACCCGTCCCGGAGCCCGGCTACAATGATGTGATAATAAAAGTCAAAAAATCTGCCATCTGTGGCACCGACCTCCACATCTACGAATGGAACGAGTGGGCGCAGAAAACAATCAGGGTGGGGATGACAATAGGGCATGAATACATGGGTCACGTGGAGAAGGCCGGCCCCGGTGTCACCAATGTAAAGGTAGGTGACAGGGTCACCGGAGAAGGGCATCTGTTTTGCGGTACATGCCGCAACTGCCGCCGGGGTCGCGAGCATGTCTGCGAGAACACGGTGGGAATAGGGGTGCATATCGATGGCTCATTCGCAGAGTATGTAAAGGTACCTGCCCGTAACGTCGTGCTGCTTGACCAGCGTATACCAGATGATTGGGCCGCAATTATGGATCCTTTCGGAAATGCCACACATACGGCGCTTGCCTTCCCGCTACTGGGTGAGGATGTGCTCATCACCGGCTCGGGACTGATAGGCAGCATGGCGGTTGCAATCGCAAAGTTTGCCGGTGCCCGCAATGTGGTTGCCACTGACCTTAGCGACTACCGCCTTGATCTGGCAAAAAAGATGGGCGCCACAAGGGTAATAAATCCCAAAAAGGGAGAGAAGATAAGCGACGTTCTTGAACCGCTGCACATGAAGGGTTTTGACGTGGGGCTTGAGATGTCCGGTTCGCCTGCTGCCTTCCGCGAGATGATCGCCAACATGTACAACGGCTCCAATATTGCGCTCCTCGGGATTTTACCCTCAAACTTCGAGGTGCCATGGAGCGACATCATATTTAAGGCGCTGACCCTTAAGGGAATATATGGCCGTGAGATGTGGGAGACATGGTATAAGATGCAGATGATGATAATTGGAGGCATCAACCTTGATCCGATAATCACGCACCGTTTCCATATTGACGACTTTCAGAAAGGATTTGACATAATGGAAGAGGGCAACTGCGGCAAGGTGATCCTTAGCTGGGACTGATACTGCCTGAATGACTGAAATATAAAATCAAGAATATGTACACTGACTACAGGAAATTTCTGGAGAAAACAATTGGTGAGATAAAAGAGGCCGGTCTCTACAAGAACGAGAGGGTGATCGTTTCTCCGCAGGGTGCGGAGATAACGCTCAACACCGGACAGAAGGTGCTGAACTTCTGCGCCAACAACTACCTGGGCCTCTCCGCCAACGCGAAGCTGGTTGAAGCTGCAAAGAAGGCACTTGAGACTCATGGCTACGGCATGTCATCGGTACGCTTCATTTGCGGAACCGGAGACCTGCACAAGGAGCTGGAGCGCAAACTGGCGGATTTCTTCGGGACCGAGGACACAATCCTCTATGCTGCCTGCTTTGATGCCAACGGCGGTGTCTTTGAACCACTGCTCTCGGAGGAAGATGCAATCATCTCTGACTCACTGAACCACGCCTCCATAATAGACGGAGTCAGGCTCTGCAAAGCACAACGCTACCGCTATGCAAACGCTGACATGAAGGACCTTGAGGAACAGCTTAAAGCAGCGCAGGCACAGCGGTTCAGGCTGATAGTCACTGACGGGGTCTTCTCAATGGACGGGAACGTAGCGCCGCTGGACGGGATCTATGAGCTTGCAAACAAATACAATGCAATGATCATGGTGGATGAGTCTCACTCCGCCGGGGTGGTCGGTGAGACAGGACGCGGCGTCACCGAGCTTTACAACCTTAAGGGAAAGATCGAGATCATCACCGGAACACTGGGCAAGGCCTTCGGCGGAGCCATTGGCGGCTTTACCACGGGAAAGAAGGAGATCATCGAGATGCTGCGCCAGCGCTCCAGACCTTATCTGTTCTCCAACTCCATCCCGCCGCTTGTTGCCGCTGCAGGAATAAAGATGGTTGAAATGATGACCGAAACCAATGAGTTGCAGGACAAGCTGCACCACAATACGAAATATTTCATGGAGAAGATGCTGAAGGCAGGTTTCGATATAAAACCCACCCAGTCAGCCATCTGCGCTGTAATGCTCTATGATGCCAAATTGTCGCAGGAGATGGCCGCAAAACTTCTGAATGAAGGCATCTATGTCACCGGGTTTTACTATCCTGTGGTTCCCAAAGACAAAGCACGCATCAGGGTGCAACTTTCGGCAGCCCATGAGACGGAACACCTTGACAAGGCCATTGCTGCATTCACAAAAGTCGGCAAGGAGCTGGGCGTTTTAAAAGAGGCGTAAACCCAGAATCAATATTATTCATTTTAATCAGGGGGAAACTTTATATTTCCCCCTTTTTACTTGCTTTTACTGGTGATTTTCTTATATTTACTGAAACATATCTGAAATGTTACATGCGTTGAGCCTGCGGAAGGCGTTGAGTGCCGTAATATTTCTTCTGACCTGTCTCCTCATGACTGGTTGCTACACGCTGAGGACAGTTCCGGTAACCGGTATTCCTGCTGAAAGACAAATCCTGATTATTCATGCTGACGACAACTACTGGACCGTCGACAGCTACTCAGTATCAGAAGGAATGCTGACCGGACATATCGCCCCCGGTGATCAGAAAGTTAACAAGGGTAACAGTGCACACCTTTACGTGGCACCCTCAGCCGCGGTCACGGTTGAAGGTGATACAGTGAGGGTACCTTCAGCTAATATTGCCAAGGCCGACTATCAGGCAATCAAAATGGATGATACTTTAGGTTTTGGCGCAATATGGGCAGGAGTAATCTTTACTCTGCTCCTGCTTTTCCTGTAATGATCAACATATTCCGGCTCTGCTCATCGATTGATTGTATGATTGCGACCAGATCCATATTAAAACAAGCACAATGAAAAACTTCAGTACTGCTCAGAAGATTGTAGCCTCGGTTCTGTCAGCTCTGGTGATAATCCAGTTCTCAGGGTGCCGCTCTCTTGCCATGTTGCCGCGAAACGAAATCCAGTATGCTGAAAAAACACACTATTATGTCCATGGCACCAATTCAACATTCGAGGTTTCCGGGACTACGATTGAAAACGGCATATTCAAGGGTCTGGTTTCTCACCCGGTAATGAAGCCAACAAAAGGCCAGATAATGCATCTGTATGTTGCACCTGATTCTGCAATCAAAAGAGACGGAAGCCTCATAAGCATACCGGCTGTTAATATCGCAAAGGCCGAAATCTACAAGGTTGATGCCGGCAAAATGATTACAATCGGAGCAGGAGCCTCAGCCGCAGCATTCTGGACCTATGTCATTATCCTCTGGATAACAAAAGGATTATCATGCCCCTTTGTTTACTGTGACAACGGAGATGATATACGGTTTGAGGGAGAGATCTATAGCGGGGCAACAGCAACACCTATGGAAAGGGATGACTATCTAAGACTGAAGACGATCACTCCGGTGAATGACAGGTATAAGATAAGGATCACGAATGAGGTAAAGGAGATCCAGAATACCAACCTGGCTGAGCTGTTTGTTTTTGATCACCCGGCTGACTGCGAAATCATTGTTGACAAGTATGGGCAGGCACATTCTGTGTCAGCCATCAGCAAACCTCTCTCGGCTACGGATATATATGGGAAGTCTTTGCTCAGCGAACTGTCGTCTTGTGATAATCTCAGATACCTTAGCGAAATCCGTAACGATGATCTGGTTTTTGACACAATATCCCTTTCATTTGAAAAACCGTTAAATGCCTCCCATGCCAGGCTCGTGGTGTCCGGCAAAAATACAATGTGGCTCGATTATACTTTCGGACGCCTTTCAGACATGTTCGGTAACAGGCACGATGAGTGGAAAGAACGTAGAAACAAAAGAACACCTGAGGAACTGATAAAATGGACAATGGATCAGGGGATACCGCTTGCAGTGTGGGTCGAGAGGGATTCGGGACCTGAGTTTGTTGATTACTTCAATGTCCCCGGACCAATGGCGGACAAGAAGGACGTGCTGATGATAGATCTGGCAGGCATAACAGGGAACAGGGTAAATATAAAACTCGTATCAGGAGTACTCTTCTGGGACCTCGACTTTGCAGGTATGGATTTCTCTTCAGAGGAAAAGTTCGTAAAAACAATGGTTACCCTGGAGGCAGCTTCTGATGAACAGGGTCATGATGTAACCTCCCGGCTTCTTCGTGATGATGACAGCTACCTGATCCAACCGTTGGTCAATAATGAGGCCTCACTCAGCTTCAAAGCGCCACCGTTTGCTGAAGGGATGGAAAGAACGGTGTACCTTCACAGCAAGGGTAATTACGAGGTGCTTCGTGAGGCCGGCGGTAAACCTGACATGGAATCGCTCCTGGTTATGCTTCAGCCGGGGAGATTCACTAAATTCTCGAAGGAACATTTTCTCAAATACTACAGCGGACCCAGATAATACTCTTCCGGCTGATGAAATATTAAACTTTTCTGTAACTCCCATTTATTAATATGTATAGCTAAGGTTTATAAATTTAAACTTTTCCGTGTTTTCTCTTGTTTTTTTAAAATAATGTCTATTTTTGCCAACCACAGATGAGATCATGAACCATACTTCACTATTTATTATTGCCCTCTTTATTATTATCGCTACGAGCGCATGATCGGGGAGTAATATATAGTTAAGAAAAAAAGTATACGAAAGCTTCCCGGAAAACCGGGGAGCTTTTTTTTTAACCCGTCACCAATGAAGAGAGAACTCAGGAGCACACGCACAATGACCGGAAGGACGATGGCAGGGGCAAGAAGCCTTTGGAGAGCCAACGGGATGACGGAAGAACAGTTCGGCAAACCGGTGATAGCAGTGGTCAATTCATTCTCACAATTTGTACCCGGCCATGTACACCTCCATGAGATTGGCCAGGTCATCAGGAAGGAGATAGAGAGCCGCGGCATGTTCGCCGCCGAGTTCAATACAATCGCAATTGATGACGGGATTGCAATGGGACACGCCGGGATGCTCTACTCGCTTCCGTCGCGTGAACTGATTGCCGACAGTGTCGAGTACGTCTGCAATGCACATTGTGCTGATGCAATGATATGCATAAGCAACTGTGACAAGATTACTCCCGGGATGCTGATGGCCGCAATGCGGCTGAACATACCGGCCATATTTGTTTCTGGCGGCCCCATGGAGGCCGGACGATCAGCCGGGAAGGCAGTTGACCTCATTGACGCTATGGTAGCCGCGGCAGACCACAACATCACAGACGACCGTCTCCTGGAGATAGAAAAGTCGGCCTGCCCCACCTGCGGCTCCTGCTCCGGAATGTTCACTGCCAACTCGATGAACTGCCTTACGGAGGCTCTGGGTCTGGCCTTGCCGGGAAACGGTACGGTTGTGGCAACCCACACCAGCAGGATGCAGCTCTTCATCCGGGCCGCCCGGCTGATAACTGAAATGGCGATGAAATACTACGAAGAAGGTGACGATTCCGTACTGCCCCGTTCAGTTGCCACAAGGGATGCCTTCATCAATGCGATGTCACTTGACATTGCCATGGGGGGATCGACCAACACCGTGCTTCACCTTCTTGCAATAGCTCACGAGGCCGGTGTGGATTTCACAATGAAAGACATCGATGAACTTTCCCGCAGGGTGCCAAACATCTGCAGGGTCTCCCCTTCATCCTCCTACCATATTGAGGATATCAACCGTGCCGGAGGAGTCTTTGCAATACTAGGCGAACTGGAACGTGCCGGACTCCTTGACACCTCTGTCAGAAGAGTTGACTATCCTTCCCTGAAACAGGCTATAGATGAATGGGATATTATGAGGCCGACAGTCCTGCCGCAGGCTCATCAGCTCTTTCTGAGCGCACCGGGGGGTGTGAGGAGCATTCAGGGAAGCACTGCTTCGGGACTATATCCTTCCCACGACAGGGACAGGGTCAGCGGGGCGATAAGAGATGTCAGCCATCCCTATAATGCTGATGGCGGACTGGCCGTCCTATATGGCAACCTTGCACCCCGGGGATGCATAGTGAAGACGGCCGGCATAGACAGCTCAATGTTCAGCTTCACCGGCACTGCAGTTGTGTTTGACTCTCAGGAGGAGGCTGTCACCGGAATACTGCAGGATAAGGTGAAAGCGGGCGATGTGGTGGTGATTCGCTATGAAGGTCCCCGTGGCGGACCGGGGATGCAGGAGATGCTCTACCCCACCTCATACCTCAAGTCAAAGGGGCTTGACAAGAAATGCGCCCTTATTACTGACGGCCGCTTTTCAGGAGGTACGGCTGGGCTGTCCGTGGGACATGTATCTCCCGAGGCCGCGGCCGGAGGAGCTATAGCACTGATCCGCGACGGAGACATAATTGAGATCAATATCCCGGCGAGAAGAATCGCAATAATTGCGGAAGAGGCAACCCTGAAGGAGAGACACCGCCTTGAAAGAGAAAAAGGAGACCAGGCGTTCAGCCCTGCCGGAAGAAACCGGGCCATCCCATCCTCACTCAAGGTATATGCTGCCCACGTGAGCTCGGCTGACCAGGGAGCAGTAAGGGTCATCTGACTGTAAAACAGAAACTATGAAAGAGAAGA
>CAZHAI010000126.1:0-6483 GCA_964530645.1 uncultured Rikenella sp.
CAGAGGTTCATAGGTCGGCAACGGATTAACGCCCCATAGTTTCACAGCCCTGTCAGACCACAGTTCTATTCTTCCTGAAGGTGTGTCAATCTTCATGTTTCCGTATGCCGGATGCTCGTTCTGGTCCGGAATGACCGGCTTCTGCATAAGCTCCTCAGGTACGAAGCCTGGGGTATGGCTGATACGCTCCGTGAGCCAGTTTTCATACTCTTCTGGCGCCGGGATCCCGGCTGCATCTGCATCGAGACCCATTATCTGCGCAAGCCGCCAGTAAATCTCACTCTCGGGAAGAACCTCCCCGGGCGGGTCAACGACCCTCGGTTTGTACTGGGCATATGGATTCCAGTAAGAGCCTGCCACGTCCGCCTGCTCAAAGACCCCCTTTGCCGGAAGTATTATGTCAGCCATTGCTGCAGTGTCAGTCATGAACTGCTCGATGACAACCTTGAATGGCACTGAATCAAGCGCCTTTCTTACCTCGCTGCTTCCGGGGAGTTGTATGACAGGGTTGCCTCTCTCAATCCATGCAACGTTAATTCCCGGTTCTTTCAGGGCGAAGAAGTCCTGCCCGAATCTTGCCATCGATATTGTGCGCCTGAAGGGTTTGTCGGATTCCGGGTCAGGGTAGTAGCTCAGTGGCTCTTTGACCTCATCAAATATGTAACTCTGCAGATTAGCAAAATTGAATCCGCATCCGGGTTTGCCTATCATGCCGGTAATCACCGGGATAGAGAGAATTGACCTTATAGTCTGTCCTCCGTTTGTATATCGCTGGAGCCCGTAACCGGCAACAACTGTAAGTCGTTCCGCACCGGCTGCCATCACTGCCAGATTAATTATTTCTTCTGCAGGTATTCCGGTTATCTCCTGTGCTTTATACGGTGTCATCTGAAGTGATGCTTCGAATTTTTCAAACCCCGAAACATGTCTGCTGATGAACTCCTTGTCGGCCAGTCCGCGGTCAATTATCACCCGGGCCATTGCCAGCGCGAGGGCGGCGTCAGTGCCAGGTCTGGGGCGGATGAGCAGGTCTGCCTTGTCAGCCGTCAGTGTCCGTCGCGGGTCAATGACAACTACCCGTGCTCCTTTCTGCCGTGCTCTTTCAATGTGGATCATCTCCTGCACGTTGGTCTCGGCGGAGTTCTTGCCCCAGAGGATTATAATTGAGGCATTTGCCAGATCCCAGGGCAGGTTGTGCTTTACCTCCCCCAGAGTCAGCCTGACAGCCTCAAGTCCTGCCGGCCAGCACAGGTTGCCGAATGTTGTCGTGGCTCCGCCGAAGAGCTTCCAGAAGTTGCCTGCAATATCATTGCTCAGACCGGAGTATCCGCTGCCCTTATAGAAAAGAACCGAATGAGGGCCACTCTTCTCCCTCGATACGGCAAGCTTGTCAGCTATAATGCTCAGTGCCTCATCCATTCCGATGCGGGCAAAGGAGCCGTCAGCCTGTTTCTTCAGAGGATATATTAACCTATCAGGAGAGTATTCGCGCTCAAGGTATGCCAGTCCCTTTATGCATGGTCCTTCAGGGGTCGCCAGGTTACCTTCAAAGGGGAGAATGCGTACCACCCTGCCCTCTTCAGTGAAGACCCTGAATGTGCATGTGCTGTAACAATTGCGCGGGCAGACAGTAATGAACTCTTTCATGTCCCCGGCTAAAGATCGTCTATGGGCTCCTCGATGACTGTCTCTATTTCAAGGATACGGTTGACCGGGTCAGCTATCGTCAGCCTGAATGTGATACGGTCCTGGCCAATGTGGGTGAGGTAGTCAAACTGTGTCACCGGGGTGGAATAGCTCACATTACCGATCCTTGCAGTTATGTCAGCTTCAGTGTAGGCAATGTCAAACCTGAAATAATCCGTATAGGCCCCGGCAGCCACTGTCCCGAAATTATGGACTCTAACTGTGTAGTCAGGGTCATCAGTGGAAGTGACAGTCACATCTCCGAGTATCTGTCCGGTTCCGTTAAACACACGAATATCAGTAGGGCCTTCAGCAGTGAACTCGCGCTTCTTGCATGCTGTCAGCAGTAAAGCCGCCACCAATAATAAAACCGGTAATTTTCCTTTCATGTCCGGACAAATTGATTCCGGCAGAAAGTTAAGAAATTTGTGACAATGGGTTATATCTTTTCCATGCAGTCGGACCTGACCCATCCCTTGTTTCCATCAGGCAGCCTCACTTCACGGAATGCTCCCAGCTCCTGTTCCACTGTCACAGTGGTACCGGAGTGCAGGACGAAGAGCTCGTTTCCGGTCTCGCCTGGTGCGCTGCGACCGGTGACGATGCTGCAGGTGATTACGGCTTTCGGGTTATGGTTGACCAGCGAGTTGTTTCTGACGGCCAGTGAGATCATCAGCATGGCAAGCAACAATGATGCAAGAGCAAGCCAGAACGACAGCAGCCGGCCGCGTGCCCTCGATTTTGTAAGAAAGATCACTGCCAGCAGAAGCGCCGCAATAAACATTACGAGTGCCAGAATGGCCCATGTGTTTGTTGATGACAGCAAGGAGACAAAATCAAACCATCTCACGAAGAAAAGCTGGGGTACAGTCTCGAACCTGTCGGTAAGGCGGCTCCTGGCAATCTGCAGGTTATAGTCTATGTCCTCATCGGCCGGGGAGAGCAGTTTAGCCCTCTCGTAGAAAAGTATTGCCGATGCGTTGTCACCTGACTTAAAAAATGCATTTCCGGCGTTGTAGAACAGGTCAGGGTTCCTGAAGCCATCCTCAAAGAGCTGTCTGTATATTGCAGCTGCACCGGAGTAGTCTCCTGAACCGTACAGTTCTCCGGCCCCGGCATAACGCTCCTCGGGTGTCTGCGCTGCAAGGCTCAGCATCCCCGCCACAAAAATTATGATTATGAAAATCGTCCTTCGCATCGTCTCCCTGTTTAATCCAGTATGTCTTCAAGCTTTCCTATCAGTGAGTCGGCCCGTTTGCACAGAGCTGCAGAACTCTCCCCTTCAGAGACAGGTGCATATTGTGAATACTCTGTGGCAGTGAGAATCCTGTCCAGTTCAGTGATTATTTCTTCTCCTGTGTTTTTCACCCTTAGTGCCGCGTAGCATTTATCCCTTGTGATCTCTGAGGGGGGGATACGCAGTTTATCACCCAGGTACCCCCAGAGTGACCTGGCCACCTCTGTATTGACCATTGCGCCTTTTCCGCTCTTCAGCAGTGCGCCGGCTTTTGCCAGACGCCTGCGTGCGTTCTTCGCCGCCTTGCGGTTTTTCTGCCCCGCGATGTCGGCACTGCGTTTCATCTGTTCACGCCTCAGGAGCAGCACTACTGATGTGATGAACAGTGCCAGCGCGAACCAGAGCCAGTAATACAATTTAGTCACAAGCGGCGCAGCCATCGTTGAGAGCCTGATGCTGCCATTCCTGATAAAGCGGATATCCTGTCCGATATATTTCACATCTTCTCCGGGGATGAAGACCGGTGCCGCACCATCCTCTGCACCCGGAGTACCTGACACATTCACCGTGTAACCTTCTGTCCTCAGTGTCACGTACTTTTCCTGTTGCAGATCAAATACTGTATAGGATACCGGTGGTATCTCGAAGGTTCCCGGGTTTCTGGGGATAAGCAGGTACTCAAAAATCTTGCTTCCTGATGAGGTCCCTGTATTGCGGACTGTGACCTTCGGATCATATTTCTCTATACCCTGCGGGAAGTTAATGACAGGCTCCCCGGCAAGGTTAAGGTTACCCGTCCCTTTCAGTGTCAGCGTAAGGGTGATTGCATCATTGAGTTTCGCTTCTGATCCGGAAATGGATGATTCCAGTGAAAATGACCCCACTGCCCCGTGGAAATCGACCGGCCGGGGTGCCGGAAGAGGCCTGACCCTGACAGTCACAGGCTGTGTGGAAATTTTTCTGGGCACAGTTGAGACAGACGAGAAGAAGCTGTCAAAAAAAGGATCGTCAAAAAACGGGTCCCGCGTGCCTGCACGTTCCTGGACCAGAACGGTCATTTCAACAGGTTCAATGCGTATCTCACCTGAGATCTGGGGATAGAGAACGAAGCGCTGCACCACCCCGGTACCGTACTGAACGCCGTCTATTGTCTCCGGCTCAAGGCTGCGCAAAGGAGGAGTCTCGATATCCTCGCGCAGGAAACCTTTGAAATCTGGATATTTCAGTTCCTGGATACCGGATAGGTTAATGCGTGTATAGAGTTTAAGTGTTACGGTAACAGGTTCGCCTGCATAAACCTCGCGGTCACTGAACAGGAGCCTCATTGAGACCTCTGATCTGGCCGCAGGTGCGTCTCCTGAACTCCTCGTCTGGCTCTGTCCCTGCTGTTGTCCGGTTGCAGGAGCCTGGGCGCCGGCAGTGATCACTATCTGCCGCGCGGGCGAGCTGACAGTGAGTTTTTTCGTTTCGAACCGGGCCTCAGGGATGATATATGTGCCGGGTTCTGAGACAACAGCATAGTAGATCAATGTCACTGAGACAACTGACTTCACATCGCCGTTGATCCATTGGACATTTCGACTGGTTGACTGCTGCGGCCCCTGAAGGGTGAATGCCGGGTCAAATTTCGGCGGTGTGAACTGGCCATCGGTTGAATTGACCGTATAGATTATCCTGAACCGGTCACCAGCGATGGCTGACTCAGGGGCGTCAACGGTGAGCGTGACTTCCTGGGCCGTTGCCGCAAGGCCGGCCAGAAGGAAGACAATTACCGTCACTATGCTTTTCATCGCCGTCAAAATTACCAATTTTTAATGACCCTTACCTTAGCCTTTGCAGCCTTGTCGCGCTGCACCTTATCCTGAGCCTCCTTCTCTTTGGCAGCCAGGGCATCGAGCAGGCGCTTCGCATCTTCCCTGCTTATATCAGGCTGCTGTTGCTGATTCTGCTCAGTCTGCGGCTCCTGTTTCTGATCCTGATCCTGTTTATCCTGCTGCTGATCCTTATTCTCATCCTGTTTCTGGTCCTTGTCCTGATCCTGCTGTTGCTGCTGCTCCTGCTGCTTCTTCAGCTGATCCTGAGCATATGCGAGATTGTACTTCGCCTGGATGTTTCCGGGATTGAGCTTGAGAGAGCTGATGTACGCATTGATGCTTTCTTCGAACTTCTGCTCCTTGAGAAGTGAATTACCAAGGTTATAGAGACCGTCAGCCCGTTTCAGGGAGTCTGTCTCGCCTGCCTTTGCCGCCCGGCTGAATTCCGCGGAGGCCTCACTGAACCTGTTCTGACGGTAAAGAGCATCTCCCAGGTTGAAGATGGCATCATTGCCTGACCTGGCCTGCTCCTCTGCCTTCCGGTACATCCCTTCGCTGCCGGCAAACTCACCCTTTTTAAAAAGCCTGTTGCCCTTCCTGATATACTCTCTCTCCTCCTGCCCGAAAAGCGAAGGAGCGACTGTCAGCAGGCAGAGACAGGCAGTTATAAACCTGTATGCTTTTCCATTCCCTCTCATGTCCTTTCCTTTTTCGATACCTTTCCAATGATGCCGAGCCTCCTGAGAAGGTTGTTCTTCCTGTCAGCCGTCAGAAGATCTGCCATTAGCAGCAGGAACATTATTGCGGCAGGAATGAGGAACTGTTCATTGTATTCGGTGTACATCACGGAATTGATCTCACTCTTCTTCATCCGCCCTATGTCATTGTATATCTCTGTAAGCCCGATGCTTGTGTTGTTTGCCCGCACATACCGGCCGCCTGTGACGGAGGCAATTTCCTGAAGGCCCTTCTCGTCAAGCTTCGAGATAACCGTATTGCCCTCATTGTCTTTGAGATAATCGGTTCTTCCTCCCGTCATCACCGGGATTGGCGAGCCGTCAGGCGAACCGATTCCTATAGTGTGTATAACAATCCCTTTATCTGCCCCCTCGCGCGCCTTATCCAGTGCGTTCTCCTCATGATTCTCCCCGTCAGTAATTATAATCAGCGCCCTGCTCTTGTCGCTCTCCGGAGTGAATGACCTCATGCCCAGATCAATTGCAGCGCCTATGTCAGTTCCCTGCTTTGAAACGGCATCCGGGCCGGCAGTTGAGAGAAACATTTTGGCCGAGAGGTAATCATTTGTTATTGGTATCTGTGTATATGCATCACCTGCGAAGAGAATAAGTCCGATCCTGTCTTCCCGGAGCTGGTCAACCAGCTGGGATATTGCCTGTTTTGCCCTTTCCAGTCTCGAGGGGATTATGTCTGCCGCCAGCATCGAGTTGCTCACATCAAGGGCAATTATCACTTCCACGCCTTCACGTTTGACCTCCTCCAGCCTTGAGCCAAACTGTGGCCTGGCCACCGTCAGTACAGCCATTATCAAGGCAAGAAGCCTTATGAAAAACTTGGCGGCCATCCGCGCCGGTGAATAATCCGGTGACAGTCTCTGCAGCAGCGCTTCGTTACCAAAGCGTTCACGTGCGAGTCTCCTCTGCCTGTTACCGATTATCCATATCACTGTCAGAACCGGCACCAGGAGGAGCAGGTAAAGCATGTCAGGCTGTGCAAATCTGAATGTAT
>CAZHAI010000127.1:0-6404 GCA_964530645.1 uncultured Rikenella sp.
GACCTTGTTTCCCATTACGCTTTCAAGAAGCTTCCTGTAACGCTCCTCATGCACCTTCTCGGCTGATGAGATGGCTTTGAAACATGTAGCAATCTCCTTGAAGCCCTCTTCCTCGGCCACCTTTGCAAATGCAGGGTATAGATCTGACCACTCTTCGTGCTCGCCGTCGGCTGCTGCCTCCAGGTTCTCGCTGGTTGTTGCTGTCTTGCCTGCCGGGTACGCAGCGGTGATCTCAACCATGCCTCCCTCAAGATAGCCGAAGAACCGCTTGGCATGCTGCTGCTCCTGCATCGCGGTCTCCAGGAAAATGGCCGCAATCTGCTCATAGCCCTCTTCCTTTGCCACCTTTGCTGCGAATTCATAACGGTTTTTTGCCTGTGACTCGCCGGCAAATGCTTTCAGGAGATTCTGCTCCGTACGGGTTCCTTTTATTCCTTTCATTTCAGTTTGTTTAGGTTGTGATTAATTGTATGATCAATTAAAAATAGCACAAAATTATTTACGCCGGATAAACCTTTTCTCCTCGCCTTTAAGAAGCCTCTTAATGTTTTTGGTGTGGGTGATTATGACTGCAACCGCTACAAAAACGGAAAAGGCAATCAGCCATACTGACGGTGTCCGGAACAGGGTTAACAGGAGAATGGGAAACATGGCCACTGCGGTCATTGAGCTCAGTGATACATAACCACTTATAAGGAGCACCAACAGGAATATCCCGGCGCAGGTCAGCGTCAGTAACGGGTGAAGAGCAAGCAGCACTCCGAAAGTTGTGGCGACACCCTTCCCTCCGCGAAAGCCCGCGAAGACAGGGAATACATGACCAAGGATTGCTGCCAGACCGCAGACTATCTGAAGCACCATCAGGGTTTCGGATCCCTCTGGGGCAGCATCGAGGAAACGGGGCAGCATCGCTGCAAGCCACCCTTTGAACAGGTCGAAGAGGAGAACGGGTATCCCGGTCTTCCAGCCAAGGACTCTTACAGTGTTAGTGGCTCCGGCATTGCCGCTGCCGTGCTCCCTGACATCAATCCCGTGAAAGATCTTTCCTGCCCAGACAGCACTGGGAACAGAACCGGCAAGGTATGCCAGCACAACTGCAATTACTGTTAATGATATGACCATCAATGATCAGTTACGGCTTAGGACCCGAAGATACGAGTTTTGCCGTTTCGCTGTTCGATGTAAACTTGCTGAAATTCTTCACGAACTTTTCTGCCAGCTCCCCTGCGGCTTTAACCCAGGCTTCACGGTCAGGCCATTTTCTGCCAGGGTCAAGGAGGTCTGAAGGTACTCCGGGGAGGGAGGTGGGGATGCTCAGGTTAAATACAGGAATGGTTGTATAGGGCACGTCGTTTATCGTTTTATTGAGGATGGCGTCAATTATCCTGCGTGTTGAGGGCAGGTCTATCCGCTTGCCTGTCCCGTAAGGTCCTCCCATCCACCCTGTGTTGACCAGCCATGCATCTGCATTGTGCGCCTTCATCTTGCGGGTGAGTTCGCGTGCATAGATGATTGGATCAAGCATCAGGAAAGCCGCACCGAAACAGGCAGAGAATGAAGGAACCGGTTCTTTGATGCCGCGCTCTGTACCGGCCACCTTGGCAGTGTATCCGCTGAGGAAATAATACTGTGTCTGCTCTTCAGTGAGCCTGGCAACCGGTGGCAGAACCCCGAAGGCGTCTGCCGTAAGGAATATGACCGTGGTGGCATGCCCGGCCTTTGATACCGGCCGCACTATATTATCTATATGGTAGATCGGGTAAGAAACCCGTGTGTTTTCAGTCTTTGCGCCACTGCTGAAATCGATCTCTCCCTGCGAATCCACGACCACGTTCTCCAGGAGCGCATCACGCCTGATGGCCCGATAGATATCGGGTTCGTTTTCCTTGCTCAGGTTGATGGTTTTGGCATAACACCCTCCCTCGAAGTTGAAGATACCCTCATCGTCCCAGCCGTGTTCATCATCGCCTATCAGCGCCCGCTCCGGATCGGTTGACAAAGTCGTTTTACCGGTACCTGACAGGCCGAAGAAAATGGCAACATCATTGTTCTTTCCCACATTGGCCGAGCAGTGCATGGCAGCTATACCCTTGAGCGGGAGGTAGTAATTCATCACCGAGAAGATACCCTTCTTCATCTCACCTCCGTACCATGTGCCACCCACAAGCATCATCCTTTCAGTGAGGTTAAAGACGACAAAGTTCTCTGAGTTCATGCCGAACTGCGCGTACTCTGGATTGACAGCCTTCGAAGCCATAAGCACCACGAAGTCGGGCTTGAAATCTCTAAGCTCCTCTTCAGTGGGGCGGATGAACATATTTTTTACAAAATGAGCCTGCCACGCAACCTCCATTATGAAACGGACACAGAGCCTGGTATCCCTGTTGGCCCCGCTGTAACAATCCATGACAAAGAGATTCTTACCTGAAAGCTGACGTTCAGATATCCTCCTGCAGTGATCCCAGGCCTCCTTTGTCAGTGCCTTGTTGTCAGAGACCGGAGAGTTCCCGGACTTCCACCAAACGGTATTCTCCGTTGTGGAGTCGCGTACAACATACTTGTCCTTCGGAGAGCGGCCCGTGAAAACACCGGTATCTACAGCCACTGCTCCGGTGGTGGTCAGGATGCCCTTCTCAAACCCCTCCAGCCCGGATGATGTTTCATCCTCATAAAGACTCTCATAGGAGGGATTGTATACTATTCCCCTGACCTCAGTAATGCCGTATTGCTTTAAGATTTCTTCTGACATCATCGTTGACGTGGTTTTGATGTCCATCAAAGTTAATAATATTAAGTAATCAAACATCCTGACAAAAGTCAAAGAGGCGGCAATACAATTTTTTTTGCCCGGTTAGAATCCGAATAATTATCTTTAGGCTTGCAATACTCAAAGAAATGAGATCTCTATTTCTTCTTTCGGTTTTAATGCTGACAATCCAGCTATACCCTCAGACCCTCAGGGTCAGGAGCGTAAAACGAATCATCCCTGAAGAACCGGGATCATACCTTCTGGCCGGAGTTGTTCCGGGGTCAGGGTATTTACTGGTGGCAGGCGAGGGCTACAATGGCCTCTCCCTGCTTGACACACGCAAGGGCAAAATGACTGAAATAAGCAATGATCCGGGTGCGGGCTATGAACCTGCTGTGACAGCTGACGGCAGGAAGGTCATCTACCGCAATGACAACTTCAATGATAACCTGAAGGTTTCCTCAGTATTCGCCTACGATATCCCGTCCGGCGTTAAGGAACTCCTTGTAGACAGGGGCAGAGGGGTGATTTCGCCTGCCATTGCAGGTAACAGCGTGCTCCTGAAGTCAGACAGTGAGACAAGAGTCGAGCAGAGAGGTGCAACCCTGAAGTCAGCCGGCGACAGGACCTTCATTGTGATCGAAGAGATGCTTCCGGTGCTCTACCGCAACGGTGAGCGAAAAGCCCTTTCGCCTAACGGTGATGGATTTTACATATGGGCATCACTTTCACCTGACAGGTCGATGATTCTTTACAACTACCAGGGGAGGGGAAGCTTTGTCTGCGATACCGACGGCAAGATCCTGCATGACCTGGGGAAGATCAATGCCCCGAGGTGGTTCAATGACAAAATAGTGATCGGGATGGACGATAAGGATGACGGCCACATGATAACCTCCTCCGAACTCGTCTATTACTCTCTTGGCGAAAGGAAGAGAGTCATCCTGACCTCCACTCCGGACCGGTCTGAGATGTTTCCATTCACCTCCGGCACCAGGAAAATAGCCTTCTGCACTGATAAGGGAGATATTTATTTAATGAAGGTAAGAGTCAGATGAAACGGTGGAATTGCGTCAGTCTGATTGCTCTATTGCTTTTGTGTCCTGCCACGTTGTGCGGCCAGAAGGCTGACTTCACAGGTCTTAAGATTTTTCTCAATCCCGGTCATGGCGGTCATGACGGCGACGACAGACATATGACAGCCACCGACTTCTGGGAGTCGGACGGTAACCTGGAGAAAGGTCTCTTCCTGAGGCAGCTCCTGGAGGATCGGAATGCGACGGTTTATATGTCCCGAACTACAAACTACACATCGGATGACTTGTCGCTATCATCAATAGCTCAAATGGCCAATACGGCAAACGCCGATATATTCCTGGCGATACACAGCAATGGTTTTGACGGTACACGCAACCAACCCCTGATGCTCTTCAGGGGATATGACAATTCCCCGGTCTATCCTGCAGCCAAAACCTTTGCAACCATCCTGTGGGAGAAAGTTTTTGAGAAGAACAACTGCTGGACCCATTCCTTCGAATGGGTGAAAGGCGACTGGACATTCTACCCGGAGTGGGAAACGCAGGGTCTGGGGGTTCTCCGGCCCCTCACTATGCCCGGAGTGCTTTCTGAGGGGTCATTCCATGATTATGTCCCCGAGGGTTGGCGACTGCGCAATCCAAACCACCTGCACCACGAAGCATGGTCCATGCTCCGGGCATTACAGCAGTATTTCTCCGTTTCGCCCGAGCCTTCGGGCATTATCGCCGGAACAGTCAGGGATGTGCTCACCTCACCACCGTATTATTTCAGTCCGGGCTCAAAGGATCAGCATAAGTCTGTAAACGGGGCCACTGTCACCCTGTTTCCACTGAACAAATCGGTAGTCCTCGATAACCTGAACAACGGCTTTTTCATGTTTGACTCTGTGCCGCCAGGCAACTATCAGGTGATTGTGGGCGGTATGGCTGATTTCTACAATGATACGCTTAACGCCACGGTAACTGCCGGCAAGACCATTCTGACCGACTTTCTTCCCTCGTTTGACACTGCCCGCGTGCCTGTGATCCTTCAGCACACACCCTTCACAACAGACAGCCTTCCCTTCAACCAGGCTTTTTCATTCACCTTCAATGTGACAATGGACAGGGAGGCCGTTCAGTCAGCCCTGCAGTTCGAACCGGCAGTGACTGTGATATATGAGTGGGACGAAAAGAGCAAGGTCCTCACCGTCAGGCCGCAAATGGGCTTCGCCTCCAAAACTCCCTACCTGCTGAGCATTAGCACGGCAGCAGCCTCGAAGTGGGGTGTTCACCTCCAACAGGAGTACCAGGTTAGCTTCGTCACAAAATCACGCTCCAAACTTATGGTTGAAAAGATATGGCCGTCGATGGCAGTAAACGGAATCACACTATACCCCCGGATCACGGTGAAGTTTGATGCCCCCCTCGACCAGGCAACCGCTTCTGCCGGCATCAGGCTGACCGACAGCCAGTCGGTCCCGGTACCAAAAAAACTGGAGGTCTTTGCAACGGAAGGAGGCAAAGGAAGCTACAGCTTTGAACTCACCTCACCGCTTCAGACTGGCAGCAACTACACGATTCAGATTGACGCAACTGTTAAGGACTTGGCTGGCGTAACCGTGGGAACCGCAATAACTGCGACCTTTGCCACGAGGACAAAGGCTTACCAGACAGGCAATGTCATTGAGGCATTTGATAATATCGGTGGCTTCTGGGATCCGGAGGCCAGCGGCAGTACGGTTGGTACTGACAACCCGATGACGACATTCTCCTCATCCGGCGATATATACAGGGCAAATCCACCTGCCGGCCGGCTCGACTATCTCTTTACAGGAGTGGACGGAGGAGTATGCAGGGTCTTTGACACCGGCAAACCCTCGATTGGGAGCAATACAAGCCAGCTGTTTGCCATGTGGGTTTACGGTGACCTCAGCAACAATTCTCTTGAATACTGGTTCTATTCACCCGGTTCTGTGAATCAGATAGTTGAGGCAGCACCGATAAACTGGGCAGGGTGGGACCTGATTACAATCCCGGTCAGCAGCATAGGAGGGAGCGGAGAGTGGCAGTATCACAGCATGGTGGTAAGACAGAACAGCAGTGGACTGAAGTCGGGTACAATGTATTTTGATGATGCAATGGTTATCACACCAACAGGTATTGATGAAGCGGAGGCCTCCGAAGCCAATCTGGCTGTAAGTCCCAACCCGGTGACAGACAGGGGTATGATCAATTTCTTCCTGAAGGCGGGAGGCCAGGTCGTTATTGAGCTGTATGCCTCTGACGGCAGACTGGCTTTGAGCCTGTTCAGCGGTATGATGGATGCCGGAGCGCAATCCATCCCGTGGTATCCATCGCCGGCCTTTGCTCCCGGGGTGTACACCCTCCGCCTGAGCCACCGTGCCGTTGGGGGAGGGGCATGGCAGCATGCGGCCAGGAGGTGGATGTTAGTCAGGTAAAGATGTAAAATACAATTCTTTATGCTCTACGAGCAATTTAAACTATTTTAATTCTGTCATCTACAATGCTTTAAGCCCTACGGGCTATTGTTGTCAACGCTATTGCCTGCGAGCAATTTATATATTTTAATTCTGTCATCTACAATGCTTTAAGCCCTACGGGCTATTGTTGTCAAC
>CAZHAI010000128.1:0-6391 GCA_964530645.1 uncultured Rikenella sp.
GCTTATGAGATGCTTAACCTGCAGACCTTTTTCACGGTGGGGCCGAAGGAGATACGCGCATGGACAATAACCGCCGGGATGACCGCACCGCAGGCCGCCGGAGTCATTCACTCCGATCTGGAGAGGGGATTCATCAGGGCAGAGGTGATGAAGTATGACGACTTTGTCAGGCTGGGTTCGGAGCATGCCTGCCGCGAGGCCGGCAAGCTGATGGTGGAGGGCAAAAGCTACGTGGTGGGTGACGGCGACATACTGCACATAAGGTTCAACGTTTAACTGCTGTTGTGAAGAAGCTCCTCGTCATACCTCTCTTCCTGCTCCTTTTATCCGGGCCGGCAGGGCACGGGCAGCAGAGCCCGGCAGGCAGTGACATAAGAGGAGTTATAATGTTGTTCGGTCAGGCCGAGGTTGACATAAGTTATCCCGGCTTCAGCGCCATGAACAGGCTGGCATCGAGGTTCTCCGTCTCATCCTGTGACGGCACTACAGCCCGGCTTAGTCTCTCGCCGCGCGACTTTGAGCAGTTCATCGCTGCCGGTATTCCTTACAAACTTGTGAAACCGGAAGAGCGGAAGGGGTTCTTTACCGCCTCATCGGTAGCCGAAGCGATGCACTGGCAGTCGTACCCCACATGGAAGCACTATGACACGATAATGCACAAGATAGCAGACCACTGGCCGGAGGTCTGCCGGCTCGACACAATCGGGTTAAGTATAATGGGCAGGGCTGTTCTGGCGCTTAAGATTTCCGATAACCCGGGGTCCGATGAATCTGAGCCGGCCGTTATGCTGAGCTCATCCATCCATGGAGATGAGATCGCCGGGTATGTCATGCTGATGCGGCTGGCGGAGTACCTTGCAGCCGGCAGCGGCGGCGGCGGGCTGGCTTCTGAGCTTGTCTCAGGGCTGGAGATATGGATCAATCCGCTCGCCAATCCTGACGGCACATACCGTAACGGTGACACAATAGTCTATCCGGTCAGGGCGAACAGCAATGGCTATGACCTCAATCGCAACTTCCCTGACCCGGAGGCCTCCCCGCCGCCGCCGCTGCAGCCGGAGACACGTGATATGATTAAATTCCTCGAAGCAAAACGGTTCACGCTTTCAGTTAACCTGCACAGCGGCGCTGAAGTGGTTAATTACCCGTGGGACAGGTGGACACGCATCCATCCTGATGATGCCTGGTTCAATACGGTAAGCCGGCGATACGCCGATACGGTTCACCTTCATGCCGAGCCCGGATACATGACCTTCCTCAATAACGGCGTGACAAGAGGATGGGAGTGGTATGTAATCACCGGGGGAAGACAGGATTTCGTCACCTGGGGACTCGGGGGCCGCGAGGTTACAATAGAGATCGATGATACAAAGCTTACCCCCGGCTCAAACCTCGAAGCGATGTGGGAGTGGAACCACCGTTCACTGCTGCGTTATATCTCAGAGGCACTCACCGGGGTGACAGGCACTGTCACCGACAAAGACACCGGTGATCCGATAAGCGCGAAGATATTCATTGCCGGGCACGACGCCGACTCGTCACATATCTTTTCCGATACGCTGTCCGGCGCGTACTGCAGGCTCCTTCCTCCTGGCTCCTGGAACCTCACATTCTCCTGTACCGGATATGAACCATACACTCTCACGGCTGTCCTTACATCCGGTGAGCCGCTACTCCTCCGGGATGTGCAGCTGCAAAAGAGCGGCACCGACTACCCCGATTCCCCCGATAGCGGGCTGCTGGTCTGGCCCAATCCGTCTGACGGAAGAGTCAGTATAATGCCCCCGGAGCAAATAACCGGGGAGGTGACCGTTACCCTGACAAACGCAACGGGAGCCATCCTCAGCCGGTACCGCACCATTGCCTTTCCGGGACTGCCTGTTGTCTGTGATTTCGGATCCCGTCCCACCGGCATGTACATCATATCCGTCCGGAAGGAACCCATCGGACCGGTTGTCAGGGGCAAAGCGGTCTTCAAACGGTTGATAACAGAATAACCCTTTGGTGATATCTTTTGCCTGCCGGGTTGCAGGTAAACCCAAAACTGATATTTTTGGGACTTGTTTTCAAAGAGCAATTTCTGATTATGAAAAGGGTAACCACAATACTATATCTTCTTGCATTAACTGTTTGCCTCTCTGCCCAGTCGGCCTACATTCCGCCCGATAAACCTAAGCTGGTGATTGGAATAGTAGTTGAGCAACTGCGATATGACCAGCTTGAACGCATATGGGACATTCTTCCGGATAACGGACTGAAGAGGATGGTCAACGAAGGCACCTACTACCGCAATGCCTCGGTAGATTATCTTTCAACCCAGGCAGCGCCGGGCTTTGCAACAATCTCCACCGGCGCCTCCCCCTCGGCGCATGGCATCACTTCAGACTCCTGGTTTCATCCTTTCAACAATGAGATGATCTATTGCGTCCAGGATCCGGGTGTCAATGCCGTGGGAGGCAGCTTCGAGACAGGACTCTTCTCTCCGGCCAACCTGCTCTCTTCAAGCTTCTCAGATGAACTTCAGATGGCCACCTGCGGAGGAGCAAAAGTATACGGGATAGGCATCCGCGAGATGTCAGCCATTATCACTGCCGGTCATGCGGCCGACGGCGCATTCTGGTATGATGACCGGACAGGAACCTGGATGTCAAGCACCTACTTCGCTGAAACACTCCCGTTGTGGCTCATGGATATGAATGCAATGCTACTTCCCGGGCAGTATCTCAACCAGCCATGGCAGCCCCTTCTTGACCCGGCAACCTATCCCGGATGCCAGCCCGATTCAAGTCAATTTGAAAGAGGTCTGAACGGGCAGACATGGTTTCCCTATGATCTCAAAACAATGTCAACCAAGGGAAAACTTCTCAATGTAACGAGGGACTACTCTGTACTGCGCGAGACACCCTTTTCGGATGACTTCACCACTGAGCTGGCCCTCAGACTTATAGACAATGAGCAGATGGGTCAGGATGATATAACAGATTTCCTGGCTGTAACCTACTCAGCCACCGATTATGCCGGCCACCGGTTCGGACCTTCCTCGGTGGAAGCTTCGGACGCGCTGGTCAGGCTCGACAGGAATATCGGAAAGCTTCTTGAAAAGATTGACAAGTCGCTGGGAAAGAAGAATGTTCTGGTATATTTTGTGTCGGCACACGGGGTGTCGGAGATACCTGCAGTGCTTGCGCAAAGCAGGGTTCCTTCAGGTTACTTCATGCTCAACCAGTCGCTCCAGTTGCTCCGCAGCTATCTCAACGCCGTTTACGGTAAGGGCGACTGGGTGAGGGGTTTCTATGACAGCCAGATCTTCCTGAACCGGGCGCTGATTGAGGATGCAAAGATGAACCTCGAGGATGTGCAGAAGAAGGTGGCACGTTTCATGGTGCAGTTCTCAGGCATTGCGGCAGCTGTTCCCACATCGACATTCGAGATGAGCGACTTTGCCGGCGGCCTGTTGCTGAAGATGAGCAACAACTACAGCCAGCAGCGCTCCGGTGATGTGATGATTGCCCTTAACCCTGGATGGGTTGAGAAGACAGACAATGTGACCGGCCATAACTCCCCGTGGGAGTATGACAGCCATGTGCCGCTTATATGGTATGGATGGACCGCCAGCAAGGCCTCTGTCACCCGCGGTGTCAGCACAAGGGATATCGCCACCACCCTCTCGGTGCTGTGCAAGGTTCCGGCGCCCAATGCTGCCAGCGGCGATCCTCTCCACGAACTGTTCAGGTAACGGCCGCGCGACTGACGCACAGCCACCGGAAAATACTTGTTTTGTTTTTCAGATGCCGGCAATGAGGCTATTATACCTGTCCCGCACCCTGCACGCTTCGATTATAAGGGAAGGATCCTGATCACCTCCGTTGCCGATGACGACCATGTCGGCCCCTGCCTCGAAGGCTTCACCGATCTTGACTGCAGTGTCGAGTCCGCCTCCGGTTATGAGCGGGATTGTAATTTCATTCTTCACCGCCCTTATCATTGCTGGGTTTACCGGCTTCGCGGCGCCGCTGCCTCCTTCCAGGTAGATGGCTTTCATGCCGATCATCTCCCCGGCAAGGGCTGTAGCAACAGCAATATCATTTTTGCCATACGGAATGGGGGAGGTCTGGCTCATGTACTCCACCGAGGTGCCCCCGCCGCAGCCGACAAGCATGTAGCCCACCGGTATAATCCTCTCCCTGATATTTTTAAGGAAAGGCGCCGCGATGACATGGTTGCCAATAAGCAGCTCGGGATTGCGTCCGCTGATGAGAGAGAGCAGGAAGACGATGTCAGCTTCGGTGGTGAGCTGTGTAAGATTACCCGGGAAGAGTACAACCGGGATTTTGGAGAGCAGCTTCAGCCGCCTGATGACCTCGTCTACCGGTACACTTGTCAGACTGCCCCCGGCAAGGAAAAGATCAACCCCTGCTGCGGCAGCATGACCGGCAGCAATTGCAATTGCTGCATCCCCTGCATTGTCAGGGTCTATCAACCGGGCAACAAGCTTTTTCTTATTCCAGGGAATGTCAATTCTCATGCTTCTTCTTCGTCCAGACAATTGTGTAGTTGTCGTACCGTGAATAGTACAGGGAAAACCGGTCGTCAATCCTCTGGTTCTTCACAGTCCCCTTTATCTCTCCGGATTCCCTCACTTCAAAGGGCTCTATAGTGATGTCGTTCACAATGTTTATCCCCTCCTTGTCGCAAATCTTGTACATTGCCTCCTTGGCGCACCAGTGGATATAGAGGTGGTATGTGCGGTCAGCCCACCGCCGCGTTATCTTCTCCCTTTTGTTCAGGAACTTCGATGCGAAGGCGTTGATGTTCACTCGCATGTATTCAAGGTCGATCCCCACCCGTTCATCCTTGCTTATAAGGATTGCGGTAAGTTTGTTGGAGTGTGTGATGCTGATGAAGTGCGAGCCGTCCTTAATGAATGGTTTGTTGTTTTTGTTATAAACTATCCGTGCATCCCGGCCGAGCATCTCCGCCAGCAGTGCCCTTACACTCAGAAACTCCGTTTTCCTCGAGTTGCTTCGGAAGACCTCGTACCTCTTCCTGTCCTCAGGGCTCATATCAACCATCGTAAGCAGTGTCTCGAGATCCTCCTCGATCTTCCAGACACCAATAACAGTCTCCTTGTTCAGATAGTGCTTTGTGATGCAGCCCATTGTCTATCTCCAGTTCAGAGTCTCGATGAGGTGAATAATGTCTTCCCTGAGAAAGGTTATCACCGGCATGAGGGAGTCCTCGTTAGGCTGGGTCATGAAGTACAGGGAACCTCTCAGATAGTGGCTGGTGCTGTCGGTTACGTAGAACTGCACTGCCGATGCAGTGTTTCCCTTCAGGTCATAGAGCACCCCGTATACATGTGATGAGTCGTCTGCCCAAAGCTTCTCCTCGATGGCTTCGGCCCTGATAGTGTGTTTGTAAGCCATTTCCCGGCTCAGCTCTGTCAGCGAAGCAAGGTTGTTCCGGATGTCGAAGTATGTCAGGTGAATGCTGGCTTTCAGCGACGGGAACTCGATGTCCATCCAGCAGGTGTCAGTGGCAGCCGCCGGTCTGAGGTTGATCCTCGCATATTCCGGGTATTCGATCGAGTAGGAGCAAGGGGTGTCATAATGGACATAGCTTTTCTCAGGCAGATCGATCCTGAAGTAACCGGCCGGCTTCGGCACAGGCGTCTGTCCGCATCCCGCCAGCAGCAATGCAGTTGCCAACAGCATGGCGGCATAATGTTTTCTCATTTTATCTCCCCTTTCTTTTCGACGATAATCTCCCTTATCCGCCTGTTTTCTATTGTCTCTATCGTAAATGTAAATCCTCCCGCGGAGATGACCCTTCCCTTGACAGGTATCTCTTCAAGCAGCTCCAGAAGTACTCCTGCGAGGGTCTCCGAGTCACCGCGCACGTCCTCGAACGGATCATCCTCAAGCCCGGTTATCCGGTAAAAATCGTTGAGCATTATTTTTCCGTCGAAGACCCATTTTCCCTTTCCAGTCTCCCTGAAGAGAGGCTCCTCCTCGTCAGTCTCATCCGTAATTTCGCCCACTATCTCCTCCAGCACGTCCTCAAGTGTCACCAGCCCGCTTGTTCCACCATATTCATCGACAACAATTGCCATGTGTATCTTCTTGGCCTGAAACTCTTTGAGGAGCTCACTGATCTTTTTCGTTTCAGGAATGACATAGGCTGGCCTGATCAGGGTCTGCCACCTGAAGTTGTCAGGCTTGCCGAGGTGAGGCAGCAGATCCTTGACGAACAGGATACCCCTCACATTGTCAAAGGAGCCAGAGTAGACCGGAATCCTTGAAAAGCCTGACTCCACCACTTCCTCCATTATTGTATGGAACCCCTTGCTGATATCCAGCGCTGTGACGTCAATGCGCGGGCACATGATTGC
>CAZHAI010000129.1:0-6350 GCA_964530645.1 uncultured Rikenella sp.
TCCAATCCCGATGCCTACCAGTACAGTACATATTTTCACAAGGACAGGAACGGAAAGCTTCGTGCCGGGCCGGTATGGGACCTCGACCTTTCATTCGGGAACGACCTGTTTCAGTGGTACATGGACCGGAGCAAAACCAATCTCTGGTATTTCGAGGACTATTACTACAATAACGGATCGCGCTTCTGGCGCGACCTGTTTCATAACAGCACCTACCGATGCTATCTTTCAAAGCGGTGGAATGAACTGCTGAGGCCCGGCATGCCGTTGAACAGGACAGTGAGAGAGTCATTTATTGACGAGACTGTGGCGCTTATCTCCGAGGCCGTGGTGCGCGACTGTCAGCGGTGGGGCAAGATTGCGAACCATGGTGTCAGGATTACAGCAATCAAATCCTTCATGCAGGAACGCGCAACATGGATCACAGCCAACATTGGAAGCTACAGTTCATGTAGCGACATCACTGTTCCTCAGCTTGCAATCACCAAGATAAACTATCACCCGGCGATTTCAACCGAGTTCCCTGACAGTGATGCCATGGAATTCCTGGAGATCCGGAACACAGGAACCACCACTGTTAACCTCAGCGGTGTATACTTCACGGGCACGGGACTGGTGTACCAGTTCCCCGCAAATTCAACTCTGGGCCCCGGGCTCTGTGTGATAATAGCCGCAAATGCTGCGGTGTTTCAAACCAGGTACGGTTTCTCACCTTTCGGACAGTTCACAAGGCACCTGTCAAACAGCGGGGAGATGCTCCTGATTGCTGATGCTTTCGGCAATGTGATTGACCTGGTTGAGTATGCTGACCGGACTCCGTGGCCGGATGCGGACGGCAACGGCTCATACCTTCAGCTCAGGGACCTTGCGCTGGACAACAGCCTGCCGGAAAGCTGGGATGCATCAACCCAGGTTATCACCTCAGTTACAGAGCCCATTGAAGAGGTCAGCATCAACATCTACCCAAATCCCGTGAGCGATGTTCTTACTGTCCGCGCTGCGAGGGACATCAGCAGCATATGCCTCTATGATATGCGCGGAACTGTCATTCTTACGCAACAGGCAGATGGGCCTGAGACAAATGTTGACATGAGCGCCCTGAGTCCCGGAGCCTACATTATCAGGATCTTCACCTCAGTTGGGAGTATCCCGCGAACGGTTGTGAAAAATTGAACCTTACCAGATCCAGGTACCCACGGCACCGCCATTGAGGCTCAGTGGCATGTTGAACCCCCTGAACCTGACGTTGAAATTCCTTTTTGTATCCGTTGTGTTGATCACAATAAGTACCTTCTTCCCTTCCGGGGTCACGAAGGCTACATTTGGAAAATTGCCCTGCATCGTTGATGACACACGCACTGACCCGGGCCGGACAAACTTCGAGGCATGTGCAAGAATATACCAGGCAGGATTACGCTTTACGCTGTTGCCATCGATAGTCACGGTGCCGAGGCACCTGTCGCATCCTCCGACTGTGTGAGGGTCATAGGTCGGGTCTGATGCCAGGTTCCATTCCAGGACATTACGGCACCAGTTCCGTGTGGCGCCGATTATCAGTGTTTCAACGTGCCATTTGAGATCGCCGGCCAGATCGCCCGGTCCGCCTACCCACTGTTCTGTGAAATACAGATTCTTTGTGGGGTATGCGTCATGAACTGCCGAAAGGTTGTTTATGGACCCTCCGTAAAGATGAAAAGCGGAACCGTCAACGTAGTTTCGTGCCACTGCATCATTCAGGATTTCAAGCGGATAATCGGTGCGATCAGCATTATGATCGTAGATTATAATCTTTGTTGTGATCCCTGCAGCAGCAAAGGCAGGCCCAAGGCTCTGCCTGATGAAGAGTGCCTGGTCTGCAGCTGTCATCACCATGCTTGGATTGTTACCACCGTGAAGCGGCTCATTCTGCACTGTAACGGCATCAATTGTAATGCCTTCAGCTCTCATGGCCTGAATGTACCTGACGAAGTAAAGAGCATAGGCATCAAACCACTCCCTTTTCAGGCTCCCTCCCACTGAAGCATTGTTTGTTTTCATCCACAGCGGCGCCGTCCAGGGCGAGCCCATGATCTTCAGCGTGGGATTGATTGCCAGTATCTCTTTAAGGACAGGAATCAGGTCCTCCTTCTCCGGCTCCAGGCTGAACTTCTCCATCAGCGGGTCGGTCTCTCCCGGGGCCAGGTCAGAGTATGTAAACACCCTGTCGCTCAGGTCGGAGGCACCAATGCTCACCCTGAGATAACTGATGCCGATTCCGTTCCCTTCAGGGCTGAATAGTTCCTGAAGCAGTGCAGCCCTGGCTGCAGGCGTCATGCGGTTAAGTAGTATGGCGCTGCCGCCGGTCAGGCAGTTACCGAACCCGTCTATCTCCTGGTAACGAACGGTTGTGTCGACCACGATCGTCGGATCTGCATTGACAGCAGTGCCAAACTCAGTCTCTGTAACCTGCCTTTCAAACATCATTCCCTGGTTGGGTGCTGTAATCCAGGCATCAGCAAAGATTCCGCTGCCATCGCCGGAGCCATTCCCGTTTTCGGCAGGCCGGTTGCAGGCCACCAGAAACAGGGCTATCAATGCAGCCAGTAGATGAGGCATATATGTTACTTTTTCTGATAAATCCTTACATAATCAATTACCATGGTTCTCGGAAAGATTGAGTCGTCTACTCCCTGAGCACCACCCCAGTTACCTCCGACAGCCACGTTCAGAAGCAGGTGGAATCTCTTGTCAAAAGGCCAGGTCTTGTAACCCGTTCCATCATTCCTGAATGTGAAATAGAGCAGGTCATCCACATAAATCCGGATTTCCGCCGGTTCCCACTCCAGAACATACAGATGGAAATCGCTGTAACATGACTGAACCGTTGTGTTCGCTCCCTTCTGAGTTCCGATTGAATGATTGTAGGCCTCGGTATGCACTGTGCCAACTATCTTGTAAGGGTCGTAGCCAACGCTTTCCATGATGTCAATCTCACCGCTTGAGGGCCATCCGCCGTACTGCCAGTCGGTTGGCAGCATCCATATTGCAGGCCACATGCCTCTGCCGTCAGGAATTTTTGCCTTCACCTCAACCCTGCCATAGAGCCAGTCTCCCTTCTGCCGCGTGACAAGCCTGGCTGAAGTGTATTTGAAGCCTTCGTAATCCTCCTTATGGGCAGTGATATGCAGGTAGCCGTCCCTGACCTCTGCGTTTTTAAGTCTTGACGCTGTATAGTATTGGAGCTCGTTGTTACCCCATCCGTTTGCATTGCCATCCGTATCATAACTCCACTTCTTCGAATCAGGCAACCCGTTGTAATCAAAATCATCGCTCCACACGAGGACCTTGTCTCCGGCATTCGGGTTTTCAGGCAGCACTTCCGGCTTTTCAGTGTTGTTGCATCCTGGAGCCAGCAGGGCCAGCGCCAGGATGATCACTCCCAATTGTATCATTTTCTTTTTTTTATGATTCATTATTTCAGAATAAATTCACCGTGCAGTCCCTCATCCGAGTTCGGGCCAATCCAGACATCGAAATTACCGGGTTCCGTGATTGTTTCCTTTCCGTCAAAGAAAGCCAGGTCTTCAGCAGTGAGGCTGAACTCAACCTCTGCCGTCTCTCCCCTGTTGATCCGCAGGCGCTTGTAACCCTTGAGTTCTTTGATGGGACGTGTGAGGCTTCCAACCCTGTCACGGACATAGAACTGAACTATCTCATCCGCATCATAAGCTCCGCTGTTGGTGACTTTTGCCTTTACAGTCAGTGATCCGTCCATGGCCATTACATCGGAAGAGAGAACCAGGTCACTGTAGTCAAATGTAGTGTAGCTGAGTCCGTAACCGAATGGCAGCAGCGGAGTGTAGCCATAGTCAAGATGGAACGATTTGTATCCCAGTGAGGCCTGTGGATTCACGACAGGTATGCTGTCAAATGGGGTCCATGCATCAGCGTTAGCCGGTCTGCCGGTGTTCTTCCTGTAGTAATAGAAAGGTATCTGGCCTTCATCCTTCACGAAAGTCACCGGGAGTTTTCCTGACGGTGATTCCTTGCCGAAGAGCAGGTCAGCAATAGCCGGGCCTGCCATTGTTCCGGGGTGCCAGGCATAGAGGACTGCGTCCGAGAGTTCAAGCTCCCTGCCTATGCCGAGGGGTCTGCCGGCCATAATGACCAGAATGAGTGGCTTGCCAGTTGCAGCAAGCTGCTCAAGAAGTTCTGTCTGGGCTCCGGGGATATTTATTTCTCCCCTTGACTGACCCTCTCCGGAGAGGATCCACTCCTCGCCTCCGAAGAAAAGTATTGCATCGGACTTGCGTGCTGCAGCCACCGCTGCAGCAAAGCCTGCCTTGTTTTTGTCACGGCTGTAGGCAAGTGCCTGCACATAGTTGACACGCTTTTCTCCCAAAAGATCCCTGACTGCCTTGAGCGGTGTCACGGAGTTCTCCTCCTTGCCGTCAAAGCACCATGTGCCCAGCTGGTCACGGGGAGAATCAGCCAATGGACCGATTACAGCCACAGATGTTATCTTGTCAGCAGAGAGTGGCAGAGTAGTATTCTCATTCTTTAACAGGACGGCGCTCTGCCGAGCCACGGTCCGTGCATGCTCGAGGAATGCCGGGTCAAGGATCTTTTTCTCAGCCCCGGGATCGGTGTATGGATTATCGAACAGACCGAGCCTGTATTTAACCTTAAGTATATTCCTGACGGCATCATCAATCTGCTCCATTGTAATCTTCTTCTCATCCAACAGGGCCTTGATATTGTCAAAGTAGGTTGTGGTAGCCATTTCCATCTCAACACCGGCCTTAATAGCCTTTGCTGCTGCGTCCTTCTCATTCTCGGCATAACCGTGGTTGATCATCTCTGTAACTGATCCCCAGTCGCTTACAACGAAACCGTCAAACCCCCACTCCTGGCGAAGTATCTGCCTGATTGTAAACTCATTACCAGATGTTGGTATGCCGTTAAGGTCATTGAATGCGGACATGAATGTCTGTGCGCCTGCCTCTTTTGCAGCGTGGAATGGTTTGAGCACCACGTCCCTCAGCATCGGCTCGGAAATATATGTGGTATTGTAATCGCGTCCAGCCTCGGCGAAGCCGTAACCAACGTAATGTTTTGCACATGCCGCGATGGATGTCGGGTCATTGAGGCTGTCGCCCTGCGCTCCTCTGACCATGGCTGCGGCCAGTGTCGATGCAAGGAAGGGATCTTCTCCGCATCCCTCGGCAATTCTGCCCCACCGTGGGTCCATTGTGATGTCGATCATCGGGGCGAATGTCCATCTGATACCCTGTGATGATGCCTCGATGGCTGAGATGCGGAATGCCTGTTGTACTGCCTCGGGATTCCATGATGCAGCCATACCGAGGGGGATCGGGAAAACGGTACGGTAACCGTGAATCACATCACGGCCGATTATGAGGGGTATACCGAGCCTGCTCTCCTCGACTGCTATACGCTGGAGCTCATTGACCTTCTCTGTGCCCAGAAAATTGAGCAGAGAGCCGCACCGGCCATCCCTGACAGCCTGTTTAAGCTGCTCCTGATCCATAAAATAACCCAGGTCAAGCTGTGACATCTGTCCGATTTTTTCATCGAGTGTCATCTTCGCAAGCAATTTTCCGGCACGTACCGTTGCATCATCCCCGCCTGTGGCATCACTGCTGCATGACCCGGCAAAGGCCATAATTGCAACGGAGATTACCAGCGATAGTCTTCTGAAGTTCATATCTGCTACTGTATAAATTATTGAAATAGAAAATGATAAGATTAATTGCCTGCCCCACAACGGGGCAGGCAATAATCAGAAATAACTACTATTTATGAATACCCTCAACGTGAGGACCAGAAAGTTCATCAAAGTAGAAGGAGTGAGTATCTGTAGCTACACCAGGGTTAAGCATTATCCTGATTATGTTGTAGAACTCATGATTGTAATAATTATCTGCTGCAACATCGTAGGATACAGGATCGGGCCACCATTTCCAGCCTTCAGCGCCTGGCTGCACGTCAGCACCGCTGAAATCATATGTAGCAAGCTCCCATTTGTTGGTCTGCTGAATGGTATATGTAAGTTCCGTTCCCGTCTGCCATGCATCACCGCCCTTATCCGTATTCTCGAGCTTAAGAAGGACTTTGTCTCCGGCCTTACCGTAAACGAGGATACTGAATGTATGTTTCTGTCTCAGATCAAATCTGAAACCGGGTCCAAGCTTCATGAAAGCATTGGCCCACTCGTTATTGGTTTTAGTGTAAAAAGCAACCTTTGAAGACCTGTTGGGAACTTCTTTCAGCGGATTATCTACAACTGTAACTCCGCAATTCTCTCCCTCAACCGGATAGACCTGCACCTCGCTGAAGTCATTGTAAAC
>CAZHAI010000130.1:0-6324 GCA_964530645.1 uncultured Rikenella sp.
AAAAGGATGCAACCAGCCCCAGCGCTTCGGTTTCAGCCGTAGGCCCCTGGGTAATTACCTTCTGATGAAAGTAGTCAGACCTGTCAAGCTTCGCGTCGGAGGTGCTGAGACCTGCATTCCTGTACTTCTTGCCCAGCTTGCTTACACCGAGATACTCGCCGTTGCATGTGTACATGACAGAAAGGTCGTCTGAAACAACCACATAATTTCTGCATTTCTTCTCCTTGTCCACCAATACCTTTACCTGTAAAGGTGAGTTCTCATAACTGATGAGATAGCATTTCAACTCCTCACCGGCGACAACCACCGGCTTGTCGGAGACCTCGATCCTGTAGGCGCCGAAGGATGTGTTGGATTCCCCCCGGATAATCACCTTTCCGAAAGAGAGCGCTGAGAATGCTGCACACAGCAGCACACCTAGAATAATTCTTTTCATGACCAACCCGTTTTTGTTTAACACTCAAACTGTCCTGTAAAAAAAGCGGAACTGTCCTTTTCCATCTTCTTTTCAGTATAAAGACCGGGAACCCCCTTATCTGTTGCATCAAAAGTCTGTTAAACTTTTGTTAATCAGTTATTCTGAGCTGCAACGATCAGTAAACCAATTAAATACTGCAGCAACTATTTTCCTGCAACCGGATTGCACATTGAAATTTGGAAGATTCGGGTTTATTTGATACCTTTGTGTTCCAATTCAGTGATATGAACAGTCTGGAACACAGGTTTATGATGAATCGCCTCGGAAGAAGGCTCTATCATTGCCTTATGTTCTATGCCCGGTAGCCTTTCATCCGGGGCATCTGATGCCCTGCTTCCTTCTGTCACTCCGTTCCCAAATCATTAATGCATTATGAAAGGCTTGATATTCAGTATAAAACGATATGCTATACATGACGGTCCCGGCATCAGGATCACTGTCTTCATGAAGGGTTGCCCGCTCGATTGCTGGTGGTGTCATAACCCGGAGGGCAAGGAGTCAGGCATACGAATGATTGAACGGATTGACAGGGTAGGTGATAGGGAGTTCAAATCAGAAGAACAGGTGGGGCATGAGTACACCCCTGAGGAGATATTGGCAAAGGTGGAGGCTGACAGGGTCTTCATGGAGCATTCGGCAGGAGGGGTAACATTCTCCGGTGGCGAACCGTTGAAACAACCGGTCTTTCTGCTTGAGACGCTCACGCTCCTGAAAAAGTCGGGCTTTCATACAACGGTCGATACATCGGGTTACGCACGCCGTGAGATACTGCAGTCGGTCATGCCTGTCACCGATCTTTTTCTTTACGACATAAAGCATATTGATACGGAGGAGCACAGGAAGTTTACCGGGGTGGGCAACGAACTGATCATATCGAACCTGGACATGCTTCTGGCAGAGGGTAAGGATGTTATGATAAGGATTCCTGTCATCCCGGGGGTGTCAGCCGATACTGCCTACATGGATACACTGCGCACTTTCATCGAAAGCCGCAACAACGGACATATCAAAGAGATAAACCTGCTGCCGTATCACAAGACAGGCAGCTCAAAATACCGCCGTTTCGGATTAGCCGACAGGATGGCATCCGTCACCCAGATCTCAAACGGTGATCTTGACGATTACATAGATATTTTAAAGCCTACAGGCATACATATTAAAAAGGGCGGATGAGAACCATTTTGCCATAAGAAGAAAAACAGGAGGAAACAGCAATATGAAAATGACGGACAGAGTGATGAGGCTCAGGGAACAGAGCCTGAACGCAACTGAGACACTTACGGCGGAAAGGGCGCAGCTTATCACCCGTTTCTATGCCAGTCGCGAGGCTCTTGGCCTCTCGGTGCCGGTCCTGAGGGCCCGTGCCTTTGAATACCTGCTTAAACACAAGGCCATTTGTATAAATGACGGAGAGCTTATTGTCGGAGAGAGGGGACCTGCACCCAAGGCTACCCCCACATATCCGGAAATAAGCCTGCACTCCATCCAGGACCTGGACATACTCAACACACGTGAAAAGGTCTTCTTCAGGGTGAGTGACGAAGTTAAAAAGATCTACACCGAGGAGATCATTCCCTACTGGAAAGGCCGGAGCAACCGTGACCGGATCATGGAACGGATGACACCAGAGTGGCTTGCAGCCTATAAGGCAGGCATCTTCACAGAGTTCCAGGAGCAAAGGGCTCCGGGTCATACTGTGCTTGGCTACAAGATGTTTCATACCGGGTTCCTGGATCTCAGGAAAGAGATTGCCGATGCCGTTGCAGCACTCGATTTCCGCACTGACCCGCAGGCATATGAAAGGCATGAGGAGCTCAGGGCGATGGATATAGCCTGCGAAGCCATAATCATGTATGCCGGCAGACATGCAGAAAAGCTTGATACGATGGCTGAGGAGGAGAAGGATGAAAAAAGAAAGGATGAGCTTTGCAGGATGGCAGCCGTATGCCGCCGTGTGCCGGCCCATGCCCCTGAAACATTCCACGAGATACTTCAGCATTACTGGTTCATCCACCTGGGAGTGGTGACTGAGCTGAATCCGTGGGATTCATTCAATCCCGGTCGTCTCGACCAGCACCTATGGCCCATTTACAAAAAGGGACTTGATGAGGGCACCCTTACCCAGGAGGCGGCCAATGAACTCCTGGGATGCTTCTGGGTAAAGTTCAACAACCACCCTTCACCCCCGAAGATGGGAGTGACAGCACAGGAGAGCAACACCTACACTGACTTCTGCCTGATCAACCTGGGTGGTGTGAAGCCTGACGGTACCGACGCAGTCAACCCAATGACCCATATCCTCCTCGAGGTAATACAGGAAATGCGCATCCTGCAGCCCAGTTCAATGGTGCAGGTGAGCCGCAAGAATCCCGACTCATTCGTGCACAAGGCCCTCGACATAATCAAAACCGGGTTCGGGCAGCCATCGGTCTTCAATACCGAGGCAATAATTCAGGAGTTACTGAGGCAGGGTAAGAGCATCGTAGATGCCCGCAATGGAGGAGCATCGGGATGCGTCGAAACCGGAGCCTTCGGTACCGAATGCTACTGGCTGACAGGTTATTTTAACCTCGTGAAGATCCTCGAGGTGACCCTCAACAACGGCTTCGATCCCCGCACCGGAGTTCAACTGGGACCGAAGACAGGTGACCCGGCGTCATTCACCTCCTTTGAAGAGTTCATGCTGGCGTACAGGGAGCAGATCACATACTTTGCCGACATCAAGGTCAGGGGCAACAACGTCATCGAGAAGACATTCTCCATCCACCTTCCGGTGCCTTTCCTCTCGCTGCTTCTGGAGGATTGCATTGCAAACGGCAAAGACTACAATGCCGGCGGTGCAAGATACAATACAACCTACATTCAGGGAGTCGGGCTCGGAAGCATCACCGATATCCTCACTTCAATAAAGTTCAATATCTATGACAACAGGAAGTTTACATGGACTGAGCTCCTCTCAGCCCTGAAGAACAATTTCGAAGGGTATGAGGAGATGCAATACGAGATGATCTACCACACTCCGAAATACGGCAACGATGACGATTATGCCGATTCACAGGCCGTGGCGGTCTTTGAGTTCTTCCACGACGCCGTCAGCGGCAGGCCAACCCCAAGGGGAGGCATCCACCGCATTAACATGCTCCCCACAACATCTCACGTCTATTTCGGCAATGTGACAGGCGCCACACCCGACGGCCGCAACGCATGGGTGCCTCTTTCAGAGGGAATCTCCCCCTTCCAGGGTGTTGACCGGCAGGGTCCGACAGCCGTGATTAAATCAGCCTCGAAAATTGACCATCTCAGGACGGGCGGCACACTCCTGAACCAGAAGTTCTCACCGGAATTCTTTGAGGATGAAGGCAGTTACCAGAAGCTTACTGCCCTGATAAGGAGCTACTTCAGCCTTGACGGTCACCACATACAGTTCAATGTTGTAGGCGCTGATACACTGCGTGAGGCACAGAAACACCCGGAACTGTACCGTGACCTGATTGTCCGTGTGGCAGGCTACAGCGACTATTTCAACGACCTTGGAGAGGACCTGCAGAATGAGATCATCCGACGTACCGAGCATCAGAGTTTCTGACGGAACAGTCCATTAAATGTGCACCGCCGGCCCGAAAGGAGTCCGGCGGTCATTTTTTTGCCGTTTTGGTTGCTTTTAAGACAAAAAATGAGTATATTTTGTAAGAATTAACAACTGCTGCAACACCGGTTGGCCGGATTGTGTTATGCAGTAACTAAAGCCTTGGCTGTGAAGAAGATATTTGATTATTTCGACACCCGCTACAGGGCTGAAATGCTTGGCAGGCCCGTTGATCAGACAGGTCCGGTGATAACAATATCCCGTCTGACCGGATGTGACGGGCGGGAAGTCGCTGCCGAACTCGTGGCACAGTTGAATATCAGGTATAACACCAACAGGTGGAAATGGGTTGACAAGGATATAATTTACCATGCGGCCCATGAACTCAGGACAGACACCCACCGCGTTGAGACTTATTACCAGAGCCTGGGCATGGCTGACATCTCCCAGATGATAATGGCCTTTTCGGGCTCATACGTGACCGACAGCTCAGTTAAGAAAGCCATAAGGGAAGTGGTCCTCTCAATCGCCCGCGACGGCTATATTGTGATTATCGGCAGGGGAGGCGTCTCAATCACCCGCGATATGGCCAACGCGTTGCACGTACGACTGGTTGCGCCTCTCTACTGGAGGGTCCAGAATGTGATGAGGAAAAAGGGTATGGTAATTGAAAAGGCCGAGGAATATACTCTTCAGACTGATGAGAAGAGGCATAAGCTGATTGTGGACTTCCTTGAGAAGAAGAGCCAGTGCATTGATTATCTCTTTGACGTAACGCTAAACAGGAGCAGCTTTACCCTTGAACAGATCTCTTCATTGATCCTGACTATGTACGAGACAAAACTGGGGGTGAAACTGCAAAGATAAAGCTGTGTTTTCAGAGTTTGGCACAGCTGGCTGGTTGTTTAACAGAAGGGTAAGTGAAAGGGCCGGAAACAATAGTATTCCGGCCCTTTCCGATTTTTGTCTCAGAGGCAGCAGATATCGGAAATCCGCTTTATATGCTCCGATGTTCGTTTGTCAAGTGACTCTGCATAGGCATCCCAGTCTTTAATGGTCAATCGTGCCACTCCTGATTCTACTGCTGCACGTGCAACGGCGGGCGCCACCCTGGAGATCAGTCGAGGGTCAAGCGGTTTGGGGATAATGTATTCCCTCCCGAAATCAAGACTCTCAATGCCATAGGCTTTTAAAACTGATTCGGGAACCTTTTCCTTTGCCAGTCCAGCAAGCGCCCTGGTGGCCGCAAGCTTCATCTCTTCGTTGATTGTCCGGGCTCTCACATCCAGCGCTCCCCTGAATATAAAGGGGAATCCCAGGACGTTGTTGATCTGGTTGGGATAATCCGATCTGCCCGTTGCAAATATAAGATCATCACGGGTAGACATGGCATCCTCATAACTGATCTCCGGATTGGGATTGGCCATTGCAAAGACGACAGGATGGGGCGCCATTGTGCTCAGCATCTCCTTCGTAAGCATGTCGGCAACAGACAGTCCCAGGAACAGGTCGGCTCCGTTTACCGCCTCAGCCAGTGTGCTGATGTCACGGTCAGTAATCCACTCCTTCTTGTATTTGTTGAGGTCTGTCCTCTTTGTGTTGATCACACCCTTGCTGTCAACCATGACAACATTCTCCTTTTTTATCCCGAGGGCCACATAGAGCCTTGTGCATGAGTTGGCCGCAGCACCTGCACCGCAGACAACAACTTTCATGTCAGCCAGCTTCTTGCCCGTGATCTCCACCGCATTGAGCAGTCCGGCAGCAGAGATGATTGCAGTCCCATGCTGGTCATCATGAAATACAGGTATATCCAGCATCGCCTTCAGCCTTGTTTCTACCTCGAAACACTCAGGAGCCTTGATATCCTCAAGATTGATTCCCCCGAACGTGGGCGCAATTTTGGCACATATCTCTATCAGTTTTTCGGGGTCCTTCTCATCAACCTCGATATCAAAGACATCCACGTCGGCAAAAACCTTGAACAACAATCCTTTTCCCTCCATGACCGGCTTGCCCGCCAAAGCGCCAATGTCACCCAGTCCAAGCACTGCAGTTCCGTTTGAAATCACCGCAACGAGATTTCCCTTGGCTGTATACTGGTAGGCATCTTCCGGGTTCTTTTCTATCTCCAGGCATGGGTATGCAACACCGGGTGTGTAGGCGAGGCTGAGATCAAACTGGGTACAGTAAGGCTTCGTAGGAATCACTTCCACCTTACCCTTGCGGCCGCGACTGTGATACAGAAGCGCATCCTCTT
>CAZHAI010000131.1:0-6280 GCA_964530645.1 uncultured Rikenella sp.
GCTCCAGAGTTATGGTGGTGGTTTCATTATAGTCACCAGCAACCACTTTTATTTTTACCCTGGATTTTTTTGTAACTGCCGGCAGTCCGATTTCTACCGCATTATGCCCGAAGTCAAGCATCACCTTTTCTGCCAGCCTGCCGTCAGCATAAATGAGTGCTTCCTTTCTATCTCCGAAATAATAGATACCTGCCTCAACCAGTTGCATGGGCCGGCCCGAATTTTTCAGGATCGCAGGGAAAGCATTAAGGGTCACACCTGTCTCAACAGGCTTCCTGTAGGTCATGTACCACGAACTCAGGTCTGATGCGCTTCCTGTGACCCTGAGCAACAGTGGCCTGCCCGCCTGCACCTGTTCTGCAGGAATGCGGAGTATCATGTAGCCGTGACGGTCGCCATGCTGGTCTGTCATCACTGACCTGAATGCAAGGGACGACCCCTCTCTACCTTCAAGGTCCCATGCTTCCTTCCCGTCAGTGAAGAAGGAAAAAGCCTGTTTGCCGTTGACGGACAGGTCCATGCGCGCTGTGCCTGGACTGGATCCCAGGGCGGCGATCCAGACAAATGTCGCCTGTTTAGCTGATATACCGGAGGGGACAGGAGCAGTCTCCCATTCCATGAAATCCTTCCCGTTAGTCGCCCTGACCAGAATGCTGCTGCGCAAACCGGGAATAAAGGAGTGATATTCAAAATCAAGCCCTGCTGTCTTTCGCGAGAAGCCGTTGACCATGTGATCATCATCCGTAAATAATGACTGGCCGGACGTCGGCAGTGTTACCGCAGCCAGCAGAAGCGCCGTGAGCAAAAGGAGTTTTTTCATAATCCTGTCCTATTTGATAAATGCTTTTACAAGAACAGCCTCGCCGGCTGAAAGGTTAGTGATCCTGACACCCTCAGCCGCTGCCGGGATCACGAAGGTTTCCGCAAAACAGATCTCCCGGCCGGAGCCATCCCTTGTCTCGACAAGTACTTTTTCCCCCTCAACAAGGTTCATAACAAGGCATTTATTCTCAGTTCGTATATCAGCTGAGGACCTGATTATATACCTGTGCACATCGTAGAGGTGTGTCTCATGCGTAGGAAGGTGCCACTTCTGCCAGCCACTGCCTTCCTCAAGCAATACCGGTTTGGCTATCAGGGTTTCAGTGACATATGAACCATTTCTCTCAAACCGGAGGTTCTCCATCGCCCTTCCGATGTTCAGGTCACGCGGCTGGCCGGAAAGGTCCAGCCGCAGCCAGTCGTACATCTTGAAAGTAAAGATGTAGGGTGTGGTGCTTATCTCGAGAACCAGGTTGTTCCTTCCTGAACCATGCACTGTGCCGTATGGGATCAGGAAAAGATCATGCCTTGCTGAAGGATGTCTCATTATGTAGCGGTCAGCCTCGAACGGAACCTGCTTTTCAAAGCTTTCCTCCAGCTTATCCCGCAGTTTTCGCGGATCAATGCTGTCTGTAAACCCAAGGTAAACAAACGCATTGTCTTTTGTGTCAAGGATATAGTATGACTCCTCCTGTGTGAAACTCTCCCCGAAGTGTTCCCTGGTGTATTCGGGTCCCGGGTGACATTGAACGGACAGGTTTCCGCCGTCAATAGTATCGAGAAAGTCGAACCTGATTGGAAATTCGTTGCCGAAACGGTGGTGACAGTCACCCAGGACAGACCCGGCTGCAGTGTACATCAGGCAATCGAAAGAGACTTCCAACAGGAGGGAAGAGCTCTCGAGCAGAAGACCGTTTTCCGGGGTGATTAGTTCGAATGACCAGGCGTAGTTGGGCACATTTTTGTTGAGCCCCTGAATGTTTTCATTAATCCAGGTACCGCCCCACGGGCCGGACTCAAACCATGGTCTGACACGGAAAAAGCTGATACTCATTTTGTTGAGTGCCAACCTGAGATCTCTCCCTTCAATCCATACAGGTTCGTCAGCACGCTGCGCATCAACGAAGAGGTCCGCAGATCCGATTATGGCTGCCTTGTGCCTGTTAAGCACAGGCCAGTCAATGAAATAACTGCGCTTATACATCTCCTTGGGATAGGAGGAGTGTCTGATTCCGAGATTGGTTATCCTTCCGTACCTTGCCCTGTACTGAAGTTCGTTCTTTGGGATATCCACATAAATGCTCAGGCCATGCCATCCCGCAAGTGCAGCGCCCGGACCGGCTATAACACATATGTCACAACTGTTGTCCGGGGCAGTTCTTTTCAAACCTGACAGATCGAAGAACTCTGCCAGTTCTAGTTCGCATCGTTTGCCGAAAAGCGGGTCTTCGCCGCCTGCACTGTCAGACGTCATCTCCCTGATTACCCTTTCGGGCTTGAGGAACTGACCCGTATCAATCCATTGCACAGTATAGCCCTTTTCAGACGCGACGGCACAAATCTCATCCCGGAGACGATCCCAGAAGACCCCGTTGTATCCGTCAATTACAAGAATCCGGTGATTCAGGAGCCTTTCTGCCAGGGACCTGTATCCCTCACCGATCAATCCCGCCTGCAAACTGAACGACGGATAGATGTCATATCCGCTGTTCCCGGCAAGCTTTCTCAACGGCAACGGGTTCAGTCGTGTGTCATGCTCCGTTTCTTTCATGGCCTGGCGGGAAACATATAATAGTTACTTTTCTGTATCGCTCCTTTTCAGACAGAGATCATGAAAGTCATAGCTGAAGTCGGTTAGCGGCGAGATGGCCTCCATGGTTATTGCCGACGGCTTTCCCTCCCTGTCAAAAGCGAAGACCGCCCATGCATCGGCGTCCATGCTTCTGTCATCCCATTTTACTATGAAGGTATTGGCGGTATAGTGAAACATCTCACCCCTCAGCTTCGGGGACTTAACAGCCCTGAACCTGAGTCTCCCGTTCTCTTCAGAGATCACTATATCACCGAACCAGGCATCTGTGTAGGTCCCTGTGAACTCTTCCGTGCTGATCTCTGCGGAAACCTGCTTTCTCCTGGCTTCAACCGTTGCCCACACCCGGTCAGTTATCTCTTTTGCGTCCGCCTTCTCTTTAAGCATCTTCTCCTTAAGTTTCCCGACCCAGTCGTTCCCGGTGATCCCCAGGTAACCGTCAATGATGGCGTTGGTGACAGCCAGGTGGGCTGCTGATTCTTGCTGGTTGGTCAGAATAATGATTCCAAGTTTGAGCTCTGGCAGCATGGTCACCCTGGTTTCAATGCCAGAGTGACTGCCGGTGTGATATACCAGCAGGTGACCGTTGATGTCAGTGAGATGCCATCCAAGACCGTAGGTGGCGAAGCTGGTCCTGTAAGGAGAGTCCCCGCTTACTGTCCTTACGGTCTGAGGGGTCCACATCTCCCGGTGCACCTTTTCGGAAAATATCTGCTTTTCAAGAGCCTGGCCGTACCTGCCATGATTCATCTGCAGCATGACCCATTTGCTCAGATCGTTAATATTGCTGTAGACGCCACCCACAGAGTTGTGTATCTTCCCTTCCTGCTTTGCTACAACCTGCAGTTTCCCGCCAACGGGTACATGTGCATCGATGATGTTCGTCCGGTTTTTTATTCCTTTAATTGAAGCAGCTGATCCTTCCATCCCCAGCGGCTTCATGATCCGTGATTCCACGAAATCCTCCCATCTCATCTCTGAAACACGTGCAATCACTTCACCGGCAACGATATACAGAAGGTTATCATAGTCATATTTCGTCCGGAATGAGGATGTCTGTTTCAGGTACCTCAGGTTGTGAATTATCTCTGCGGTAGTGAACATGGCTGAATCGGGCCATGACATCAGGTCTCCGGCCCCCAGTCCCATGCCGCTGCGGTGGCACAGCAGATCCTTTATCATGAACTCATCCGTGACCCAGGAATTGTAGAGCCTGAATTCGGGTATGATGTCTATGACCTTCGTTTCCCAGGCGAGTTTCCCCTCATCAACCAGAATCCCCAGTGCTGCAACCGTAAAAGCCTTGGTGTTAGAGGCTATCGCAAAGAGAGTGTGTTCATCCGTTTTCTGCCGGGTGGCGATCGAACGCACGCCGTATCCCTTCATATGGATTACCGAGTCATCCTTGATTACCGCCACGGCGATGCCTGGGACGCTGAACTCCTTCATCACCCTCTTCGTGAGCCTGTCTGTCTGCTTTTCAGTGAGAGGCTGCCCTGAAGCCGTGGTGAATAGCACCGAAAGGAGAAGAAGGGAAAGGACTCTCATCATTTCCCTGCTTTTCTCTTCAGGCTGAGATCATGGAAGTCGAAGCTGAAGTCTGTAAGCGGCGAGATGGCCTCCATTGTGAAGTTTTCCGCCTTACCTTCTTTATCCAGCGTAAAAACCGCATAGGCGTCGGCATCCATTGACCTGTCATCCCACTTGACGATGAATGTGTTGCCTGTATAGTAAAGCATGTCTCCCCGAAGCTTTGGCGATTTGACTGCCCTTAAGCGCAGTTTGCCTCCCTCATCGGAGATCACAATGTCTCCGAACCATTTGTCGCTGTAGGTTCCGGCGTAGATTGAATTATCGACAGGGACAGTCGTCTTTGAACGGTTTGCCTCTACTTTTGCCCATATCCCGTCGGTAATCTTTTTGGCTTCGGTCCGGTTCCTTTCAACATTTTCAGAGAGCATCTTAACCCAATCATTGCCTGTAACTCCAAGGTAACTGTCCTTGATGGAGTTTGTGATAGCTGTAAACGCTGAACCTTCCTGCTGATTGGTAAAGACTATGATTCCAAGCTTAAGCTCCGGTATCAGCGTCACCTGGGTCACTATGCCGGCCAGTCCTCCGGTGTGGGATGCCTGCAGGTATCCAGCCACATCGGTGAGACCCCAGCCAAGACCATAGGCAGAAAAATGACTCTTGTAAGGCCCGGGGTTGCGGACCGGGATTATTGTCTGCGGTGTCCACATCTCACGATGGGTTCTTTCTGTAAGCAGCTGAGAACTGTTGTTTTCACCATACTTGCCCCGGTTTAGCTGCATCATAACCCATTTTGTCATATCTGCCACGCTGCTGATTATCCCTCCGGCAGGATTGAGCAGGTCACTTTCATACATCGGCACCACCTGGAGCACACCGTTGACAGGGACGTGGGCATCAATCATATTCGATCTGTCCCTCGCCCTGCCAGGCGAAGATGATGACTTCATCATGCCAAGAGGTTTCATAATGCGCTCCTCGATGAACTGCTCCCAACTCTGCCCCGATACCCTGGCAACAACCTCGCCGGCCACAAGGTAGAGCAGGTTGTCATAGTCGTACTTTGTCCGGAATGAGGAGGTCTGCTTCAGGTACCTCAGGTTATGAATGATTTCTTCTTTGGTGAATGAAGAGGAGTCAGGCCACAGCATCAGGTCGCCTGCCCCTAGACCCATACCGCTTCTGTGTGTCAGGAGGTCCTTTATGTTAAAGTCTTCTGTGACGTATGAATTATAGAGTCTGAACTCCGGGATGATGTCAATTACCTTAGTCTCCCAGGTGAGCTTACCTTCATCAACAAGAATACCCAGTGCAGCCGCAGTAAAGGCTTTGGAGTTGGATGCGATGGCAAAGAGGGTGTTCTCATCCGTCTTCTTGCCGGTGGCAATGGAGCTTACCCCATACCCCTTCATATGGATGACCCTGTCATCCTTAACCACTGCAACGGCGATGCCCGGCACATTGAAGGCCTTTAATGTCTGTTCAGCCAGTTTGTCTATCTGGTCAGAAGTAAGGGGTTGCGACAATGCTGTGATGAATATCGCCAGCATCAGCGAAAGGGTAAGCGTCTTTTTCATAGTCTGTGATGGTTTCAATATGGTACTTTTACTCAATTATATGTCTCTGTCGCAGATTGTACCTGTCGCCTCGTCTGAGCAGGTAAAAAAGCATCTCTTTCCCCGGAAGGATCTTAAGCTCACTGCCTTCGCGCGACCAGAACGTTCCGTCATAAACCAGCACATAACTGGCCCCTGTCACCTCCATTGTATCCCGCTGAACAACCACTGCCGTATTTTCATCAATCCCTATCCCCAGCAACTCAGGATGTTCTCGGAGAATGCCGTACATGTCAAACTGCCTGTTCCGTGCAAGCACATGCTGGTCAATGGCGATGTTGCTGATATAACCGAAGCCTTCCTGGTGGTCACCCATCATGACCTGGTTATTTTTCGTGTCTCCTCTTGCAAGGAAGGAACCCTGTATAGTTGCGCCTGCAGATGAACCCCCGATAACCCCACCACGGTCAAGCACCTGCCTGAACATCAACTCGCTGCGGGTGTCCTTGTAGGAATCGACCAGGCGCCATTGTCTCCCGCCGCCAAACCAGACGCCGGT
>CAZHAI010000132.1:0-6267 GCA_964530645.1 uncultured Rikenella sp.
GGTGTGCAAGTTCGAGTCTTGTCCTGGGCACACGAAAAAAAAGCTGCGGAAACGCAGCTTTTTTTTTCGTCAGCAGTCAGCAGTCAGCAGTCAGCAGTCTCCAGTCAAACAAGTACTTACGGCTGCTAACTGCCGACTGCCAACTGAGGACTTCACTTCAGTCAATCAGTCCTTGAATCATACACCGCCTGCAGTATCCTTCCCCGGACGGAGAGGTCTGACAGCCTGTTATTGTTCCTGGTAGGGTAGACCCTGTTGCTCAGAAAAACATATGAGATCTCCTCTTCAGGGTCACACCAGATAAAGGTGCCCGTGAAACCGGAATGCCCGAAGCTTGACGGCGAGGCAGAGTGACACGGGTAGGCCTCCTCAGGCGGAATCGTATCGTTCCCGAGTGACGGTTTGTCAAACCCCAGGGCCCTGCGGTTATCATTTTCCGGGTACTGTACCCGGGTAAACTCCTTCAGTACATCACTGCTCAGGACCCTCACGCCTCCGTATTCGCCGCCCCGCCGGTACATCTCAACAAGTTTGAGCAGATCATGACCCGTGGCGAAGAGACCGGCATGCCCTGACACTCCGCCAAGCATTGCAGTACCCTCGTCGTGCACTGTTCCCCTGAGTAACTGTTTCCTGAACAATGAATCATATTCAGTGGGGACGATACGCTCCTTCGGATACTTTTCAAGCGGGTTGTAGGTGATGTTGAATGCCCCGATGGGACGATAGATGTTGGCTGGTGCAAACCTGTCGATAGTGCTGTCAGTAAGACTCTCAATGATCTCAGCTGCAAGAATGAATGTGAGATCGGAATACACATACCTTTTCTGACCCATGGGACTGTCACGGATCTCCCTGAACATCTCCTTCAGGTAATGCCTGTTTATATACATCGAGTCGGTCACGGTGAGTGCAAACCGCCGGTTTGTGTAATCGCTGAAGATGCCTTTTTTGAAGGTACTGTCGTTCTCCATCGTGTTCCTCCAGAAGGGTATCCATGATCTGAGGCCGGCCTGGTGCGCGAGCATCTCACGAAGCAGCATGTCTCCCTTGTCTGAGAACCGGTACCACGGCAGGTAATACCCGAGTGTTTTATCCGGATCAAATACTCCCCGGTCTTTCAGCAGCATCAGTGAGGGGGTTGCAGCAGAGACCTTTGTCACTGATGCCAGGTCCCAGAGGTCATTCTCATGCACCTCCTCGGTGCTGTCATACAGATGAAACCCGTAACATTTGTTCAACACCACTACTCCCCTTCGGGCAATCAACACATGGCAACCAGGGTAGGCAAGGCTGTCAATCGCTTCCTTCACAATGGAATCCACCTTGCTGATAAGCCTGACAGTGGAAAGACCTGCGTTCTCAGGGAATCCGAACTGGAGTCGGATGTTGCCGGCGGTTTTGATGCCGGCTCCCAGCGGATACGAAGCATTGACAGTCACAGGCAGCCTGCCTGAGGCGCCGATTGCGCCGAAGAGCACCTGTACCGCAACCTGGTGAGTGTAACTGTTGTCCTGGTATGCAACGAGCAGGGCTGTGGGCTTTTTAGTCATATCGAGCCGTGCAATACCGTAGGGATTTCCGAACCAGATGACGGCCGACCGGTCGAGTGCGGCTACCTGCCTGAAGAGGTCGTTCAGCTCAGGTGTGACACCATAGAGCCCGGCAGGCTTTTGCTCAAGGGCACAGAACCCTGCAATGACCACATCGTAGTCTTTTAGTTTCGACATAATGAAGCGGGCACCCTGCTCATTGGAGGGGTCGATGAAATAGTGGTCGGCATTTGTATACCTGTCAGTCATCCTCTGGAATTCAGTCATTGCCAGCCGGTTGACTGATACGGTTGCTATTCTTACCTTATCGAGCCGGCCAAGTGGCAGCAGGTTTTCATTGTTCTCAATCAGGGTCATTGCGCCGGCATAAAGATCCCGTATCAATGCCGGATGCTCTGAGGCGGGGATGCCGGCGTCTGCCGGTATTGTGCTATCCGCACCTGCCTGGTTTTTGATATTCGCACCTGTCGTGGTTACACCGGCGTTTCCCCCGTACAGGCTTTCAATCCATAGTTTGGCCTCCAGAAGCCTCCGGCACCTGTCTTTAATCTCGCTGACGGCTATCTCGCCCTTCTCAACCCTCTTTGCAATCTCATCGATTGCACGAACCGGGTCAGTTGAATACTCCATCACGTCATTTCCTGCCCTGAGGGCTTCTGCATCGGCGATACCTGATGGAAATGTCAGTGTGGCGCCGGCCATATTCATGGCATCGGTGAGAATCAGCCCCTTAAAATGCAGATCCTCCCGGAGGATGCCTGTGATCACCTTACCTGAAAAGGTTGCCGGCAACCCTGATTCCTCCAGCCCGGGTACACTTATATGTGCAGTCATAACAGCCCCGACACCCTCATCCGCCAGACGCCTGAAGGGAATCAGCTCAACCTTATTGAACCGGTCCCGGTCACCCCTGATGACGGGCATCCCGGTATGTGAGTCCGTGTCAGTGTCTCCGTGACCCGGAAAATGCTTCGCGCATGCGATGACACCGTGGTCCTGCAGACCCTTCATATACATGACAGCCTTCTCAGCAACCCTTTCAGGATCCTCTCCAAAAGAACGGTAATTTATTACAGGGTTGAGGGGGTTATTATTAACGTCGGCAACAGGAGCCAGGTTCAGATTCACACCTATGTCGCGGCACTGCCAGGCAACGGCGGCACCCATCCTGTATATCAGCGAGTCGTTCTGCAATGCCCCGAGCGTCATCTGATAAGGAAAGTCTTCTATCTCCCTGAGACGCATTCCTGTCCCCCATTCGGCATCCTGGGCAATTATCAGGGGAATCCGTGATACCTGGCTGATCCGCCGTGTAAAATCCATCTGCAGGTCACGCGATCCTTCAAAAAAGATAACTCCACCTACGCCGTACTTCGTGACAAGCTCTTCAACCTGCCTGTAATTGCCTCCTCTCTCATCAGCCCAGGCAGGCACCCAGATCAGTTGTGCGATCATCTCCCTGACGGTCATGGTGCTGAGGATGCTGTCAATCCTGTGGTCCCCGGCATACTGCTTCCAGGGTACGTTGTTTTCAGCGGGAGGAGCCCCTGAAACTGCAAGGAGCAAAATGAGGGCAGCAGCAAACGGGGTCAGGAAGGTCTTTTTCATCGGATGAACTGATTTTGAATTGATTCAAAATTAGCATTTTTCTTTGTTATTCTTTTCCCGCTTGATTGGTTCCAATTTGCTATTTTTACCGGACCAATTCAACTGAAATGGCAGCAAAAAAGAGTTCAGGAAAGAACACCGGAAAGTCAGCCAGACTGATGTCTCTTGACGTATTCAGGGGTATGACGGTGGCCTTTATGATCATTGTCAACACCCCCGGTACATGGAGTCATGTGTATGCTCCACTGAGGCATGCCTCATGGCATGGCTGCACCCCTACAGACCTTGTCTTCCCTTCGTTTCTGTTCATTTCCGGGGTTGCAATGTTCTATTCTCTCCGCAAATTCAACTTCGAGTTTTCAGGTCCTGCTCTGTTCAGGATATTCAGAAGGGTAGTACTGATTTTTGCCGTTGGCCTCTTTCTGAACATCTTTCCCCGCTTTGTCCGTGACTACGACACTCTTCGTTTAATGGGCGTGCTGCAGAGGATTGCACTGGCCTGGGGGCTTGGCGCAGTAATAGTCCTGCTGATAAGGAAAAACTACATCTGGCTGGCAACTGCCGTCATCCTGTTTGGATACTGGGCCCTTATGTACTTCATGGGCGGTGCAGATCCTTACTCGCTGGAGGGCAATTATGCCCGCAGTGTTGACCTGGCCATTATCGGAGAAAACCATCTTTACAAGGGATTCGGTGTACCTTTTGATCCTGAAGGCCTGTTGAGCACCCTGCCCGCAACGGCGACAGTGCTTCTTGGTTTCATGGCGGGAGGATTGATAAGCAGCAGCGGCACTTCATGGAAGACAGCCGGCTGGCTCACCTTCACCGGAGCACTGCTTATTGGCGCCGGTCTCCTCTGGGGTGAATATTTCCCCATCAACAAGCCGATCTGGACAAGCTCCTATGTGCTCTACGCAGGTGGTATAGGCATGGTGATCCTCGCGCTGCTCTTCGTGATTATTGACATCTGGAACCTGAAGGGATGGACCGGCTTCTTCAATACCTTCGGCACCAACGCACTCTTTACATATGTGCTTGCCGGGATGCTCACAAAAACACTCCTCGCTATCAAGATAGGGGAGGTTACTCTCTATAACTGGATATTCACACATGTATGCAGCCCGTTGTTCCAGGAACAGAAGCTGGCCAGCCTGCTTTTTCCGATCATGCTGGTTACAGTCATCTGGGCATTGGGATATATACTCTATCGAAAAAAGATAATCATCCGGCTCTGAAATGGATATAAGGACTTCCGTTGAAAAAGCCTTCCTCAGATGGAAGGGCTCCGCTCCAGAAATAATCACCCGCCTTCCGCAGTCTGGCTCTGACAGGATTTACTTCAGGCTTATCTGCCGTGAGGATCAGGTTATTGGAGCCTATAACCCCGGCCGTGAGGAGAACGAAGCCTTCGTCGGTTTCTCAAACCACTTCAGGTCGAAGGGGCTGCCGGTTCCGGAGATATTCGTTTACTATCCCGAAGAAAAGATCTATTTCCTGGAAGACCTCGGTGATACCAATCTGTTCACCTGGCTTGCCCGCCGGTCTGAGGAAGAGAGGTTCAACGAAGAGACGGAAAACCTCTTCCTGACAATTGCTGCCGACCTGGTCAGGATTCAGACGGAAGGAATCAGGGACCTGGACCTTTCACTTTGTTACCCTCACCGCAGCTTTGACCGGCAGAGCATAGTGTGGGATCTGAACTACTATAAGTATATGTTTCTTAAGCTTATAGGAGCACCCTTCAATGAGACACGGCTGGAGCGTGATTTCGAAAACCTCACCCGCTTCCTGCTTGATGCCGGCCAGGAGTATTTTCTCTTCCGCGACTTCCAGACGGCCAACATCATGATCAGGGACGGGAAACCGTGGTACATAGACTACCAGGGTGGCAGGCTTGGTGCGCCTCAGTATGATATTGCTTCCCTGGTGTATGATGCAAAGGCTTATATCCCTGAGAAAATCAGGAAGATGACTATTGACCGCCACCTGGACCTCTTCGCCGCTGCCACGGGCAGACCGAAAGAGTCTATAGGGATGTACCAGGGGGCGTTCACCCTTGTCAGACTTATGCAGGCTCTCGGCGCCTTCGGGTTCAGGGGACTGCATGAGAACAAGCCCACCTTCAATGAGAGTATCGTTCCTGCAGTGGAGCTGATGAACGGGCTGCTTGAGAGTGATGCTGTGAAGATCGACCTTCCAGAGCTGAAAAAAGCATCTCTTGCGGTGCCGCTGCAGCGAAAATATCGCATCCTGGAACACTACCAGGACCTGGTCACGATTCACATCGAGAGTTTCTCCTATGTCAAGGGTCGGATGATCAACTATGACAATGGCAGCGGTTTTATATTCGACTGCCGCGGACTGAGGAATCCCGTTACTGTGGCCGAGCTCAGCGAGCTGACAGGGCTCGATCCCGAAGTTATTGAGTTCTTCAACAATGATGACGAGGCGGTTGCCTTTGCAGGCGATTGCACAAATATAATCCGCAACTCTTTGCCCATGATGAGGAGAAAGGGGATACTGAACATTCACGTTGCATTCGGATGTGTTGGCGGGCATCACCGCTCGGTATGGTGCGGCGAAAGGGTGGCCTCCATGCTCTCGGCAATGCCAGGTGTCGAGGTGACGGTTAACCATACAGTGCTTGTGTGATGAAAGCAATGATCTTTGCTGCCGGCCTCGGCACGAGGCTGGGCGAAATGACCCGTACAAGGCCTAAAGCTCTGGCTGACATTAACGGCAGGAGCATGCTGGAACTCACTGCCGGGAAGCTCGTGAAAGAGGGATTTGATGACCTTATAGTCAATATCCATCACCATCCTGACCAGATGCTGGAGGAGATTGAGAAACTCCGCCGCAAAGGTTATGCAATCACCGTCTCGGATGAGCGTGAAGAATTGCTTGATACGGCAGGAGGACTGCTCAGGGCAAGGTCTTTCTTCGATGACAAACCCTTTCTCTGCCATAATGTGGATGAGTTCACCGATCTCGACCTGGCGGGAATGTTCAGCCAGCATACGGCCTCGGGAGCCCTTGCAACACTTGCGGTGCGGCACAGGCAGGGCAACAGGATGCTGCTCGTTGATGCCACAGGACGACTTCGCGG
>CAZHAI010000133.1:0-6233 GCA_964530645.1 uncultured Rikenella sp.
GCCACGTTCCGCATCGGTGACGATGTCTACGGCGAGATCACTGCGTCGGCGGTACGGTCCTATTACCTCAACCGGTCAGGGATTGAAATAACCGAAGAGCATGGCGGTAAATGGGCACGTCCTGCCGGTCATCCCGATACTGAAGTGATAGTGCACGCATCAGCCGCTTCGGCCGGAAGGCCTGCCGGATCGGTAATCTCCAGTCCCGGCGGGTGGTATGACGCAGGCGATTATAACAAGTACATCGTCAACAGCAGCATCACCAACTACACGCTGCTGCTCTTCTGCCAGATGTTTCCGGAATATTGCAGATCGCTTGAGCTGAACATCCCGGAGAGCGGGAATGACATCCCCGATCTTGTTGATGAGTTGTTGTGGAACCTCAGGTGGTACCTGACGATGCAGGACCCGGCTGACGGCGGGGTGTATCACAAGCTGACAAACCTGAATTTCTGCGGGTTCGTGATGCCTCAGGAGGCTACCGACCCGAGATACGTGGTTATGAAAAGCACTGCCGCCACACTCGATTTTGCGGCTGTGACAGCTATGGCATTCCGTGTCTTTGCCAATGACCCCTCAGAAGAGCTGAGGGCACTTGCCTCCACCTGCCTCGATGCATCCGGCAAAGCAATGAAATGGGCTGAGGCACATCCTGATGTGATTTACAAACAGCCTGCAGATGTGAGCACGGGCGCATACGGCGATGACAACCTCTCTGACGAGTTATTCTGGGCAAAGGTTGAGAGAGCCCTGGCAACCGGAACACTGCCCGGGGAGGGATTTCTGAACGGCGTTGAAGTCGTGACTCCTTCGTGGAACCAGTCGGCTACCCTGGGTCTCATCTCGCTGGCAATGAGCAGCGATGAGTCATTTGCAGGGCTTCGCGAAGAAGCCACAGTTATGCTTATATCCTATGCTGACGGCCTTCTCGAAAAGGCCAGCCAGTGTCCCTACCGGATCAGCCTTGACCGGTTTGCATGGGGAAGCAGCTCGGATGTTGCCAACCATGCCATGCTGAAGCTTATCGCAATGAAGCTCTCGGGCAGCGACAGGTTCCTCCCTTCGGTCCAGGCCGACCTGAACTGGCTGCTGGGAACCAATCCGACAGGCTACTCATTTGTGACAGGGTTCGGAACCCTCTCCCCGATGAACATCCATCACCGGCCCTCAGGTGCGGACGGTGTGCCTGAGCCGGTACCGGGATTCCTTGTTGGCGGTCCGAACACTGTTGTGATGAACGACTGCCAGCCACCGGTACCGCGGTCGACCTTCCCGGCAAAATCATATACAGATGTTGAATGCAGCTATTCCACAAATGAGATTGCAATCAACTGGAATGCCCCGTTGGTCTTCCTGCTTGGTGCCATGGACAGTTTGAGGCCTTAAACGTTATTGGATCAGCGTATGCTGCCCAACATCGTCTGATTCCGGTAAAAACCGGATTCAAATGTTTAACTTGGTGGATCAAAGGAATCAGATGATGAGTACAAGAAGAACGTTTATCAAACAGGGCGGACTGACCGCAGGAGGCCTGGCCACAGCTACCGTATTGGGAGGCAGCATGCTGCCTGACAAGGAACGGAATTCCGGCAGGCTGGGAGGATTGAAAGGCATCCGGATCACCGCGATGTTCATTGAGCCCATTACTATCAAGCTGGATGAGCCGTTTCATATTTCACTGGGTGTAATGACCCAGATTGACAATGCCCTTGTCACAATTGTTCTTGAAAATGGCATTGAAGGTTATGGGGAAGCTGCGCCCATCATTCAGATCAACGGTGAGAACCAGGCTACGATCCTTGGAACTCTGAACAGCTGCAAGGAGTTTATTGTAGGCCAGGATATTAATAATTACAGGTCAATAGCCTACACCCTGAAGAGCGCCTTCTGGGCCCAGTCAGCCGCAAGGTGCGCCATCGAAATGGCCCTGCTTGACGCATACACAAAAGGCCTGGATATTCCTTTTTACCGTTTCCTGGGAGGTACTGAGAACAGGATAGAGACTGATTACACCATTTCGATTGTTCCTGCTGAAGAGGCAAAGAAACAGGCGATTAATCTTGCAGCTGAGGGTTTCAGGGTAATAAAGACAAAGGTAGGGGTTAACCTGATGGAAGACCTTGACAGGGTACTTGCAATAAAGGACGGTGCCCCCGACTGTGGTATTCTTATAGATGCCAACCAGGGTTATTCCCCTAAAACTGCGTTGCGTTTCATCAATGAGGTACTGAAGCATGGCATTCACCCGGTATTATTTGAGCAACCGGTTCTGAAGACTGACCTCGCCGGGATGAAAATTGTAAGAGACAACACCGAGGTCATGATTGGTGCTGATGAATCGGTATTCACGGCTGCTGATGCCATCGAGGTTGTGCGAGCAGGTTGCGCCGATGTAATCAACATCAAGTTGATGAAGTCGTGTATAATTGAGTCACTTGATATAGCGGCGATTGCACGTAGCGCAAATCTCAACCTCATGATTGGCTGCATGGTTGAAACAAACCTGGGCCTGGCGTGTGCCATTCACTTTGCTGCCGGGGTGGGAGGATTTGACTTCATAGACCTCGACCCGTCCTTTGATGCGGCAAGGTGCCCGGTTAAAGGGGGACCTGTTTACGCTCCCCCGTACTGGACCATCGGTCAGGGCAGCGGGCTGGGGTTCAGCGGCAGGCAGTAGAGGAATTTTCGATTTCAGATTTTCGATTGTCGATTTAATCAAAATCCCCAAATCACAATTCGCAAATCGCACATCGCAAATCCTTCAGAACTTCGACTTTATGGACTTTCGACTTTACGGACTTTTTAAATAGTCCCCCAACGCTGCAACATACTCAGCAAATTTCTTTCTTCCAAGATCGGTTATGCTGCACACCGTTTGAGGATAGCTCTCTCCGAAGCTTTTGCTGACTGAGATGTATCCCGCATCCCTGAGTTTACCTATCTGTACACTGAGATTGCCCGCTGTCGCTTCGGTCTTCTCACGGAGATAGGTAAACTCAGCCCTGTCGACACTAATGAGTACTGACATGATGGCCAGTCGGAGCTGCGAATGCAGCAACGGATCAAGCTCCCTGAACGGTGTCATGGCTTTCCTTTTTTCTAAGTAAATAACCTGGAATGAGATAACCTGCGATCATAGCCACCGGCATAGCCAGTCCGGATACTGTCGGCCCGCCGAAATGAGCCACAAGCGCCAGGACCCAGAATGAGAAGGCACCCCACATCAGGGGCCTGAACTTTATTACTACCCCGGAGATTAACAAAGGCATAGCAGCCAGGAGCAGCATATACTTGCCTATGCTGCCTGTCTCCATCGGGTAGACAATAAAAAATATTACAGAAGAGATGAGAAACGCCATCCAGGTCCAGACATTAATGGCCGTTCCATAAGTGAATACCTTCTCTCTCTTCCCCCTGACAAATCCGTAGATCATCGAAACAAATACCCCCGGGATTACAAATAGCCAAACATACCAGGAATTGGTCCAGTCTGTCAGCTTCCAGAGTAGAAACTCAGAGAGGCTGCATGCAAATATCAGCCATCCCCAGAATAGCAGGTGAAAACTGCTCTGCGTGATGCTTACTCTTGTTTTGTTGATCATTTCCGTAATGACCCTCAGGCTCTCCTCCCCATTCATTAATTTTTCTTCGTTTTCCATGGCTTTTACTAATTTTACATTGAGTGTTGTTAATAATATCTACTACAAATATAAACCAGTTTATATTACAAACCATATTATTTTGTAAATATTTTCTTCTTATCACGAAAATAATTCGTATATTATTGATTATTTGGTTGATATAAATTAAACATTATGTGCCATGGGACTGATCAGAATTGAAGATATGGAATTTTATGCTTTTCACGGACATTACCGCGAGGAGCAGATCGTGGGCAATCACTTCATGGTTGATGTGTCTATTGAGACTGACACTGACAGGGCGGGGAAGAGTGACGAGCTGCGTGACACCCTTAATTACCAGGCCGCTTACCTTGTTGTCAAGAGGGAGATGGAGACAACCTCAAAACTGCTGGAGCATATTGCCACCCGCATACTTGATGCTCTTTACAAAGAGCTACCCGGTATTAACAAAGCAACGGTAAAGGTCTCCAAGTTAAACCCTGTGATGGGGGGCAGGATAGGCTGTGTTAGTGTGGAACTGACCAGATAGGCTTGTTGCACCACCGCTTCCGTCTGGAGACTTAAGTCATCTTCAGCAGGTGCCGGCATCTTCACCCGTCGGCATATCCGGGGCCGCCGGATTGGCCCTCTCCCTCTTCAATAAATTGACCTCTCCATGCGCTGCGTCCCCTTTTATCTCCTATTTTTGTAATCTCATTTTAGCAACCGATGAAAGAAGCCGAAGAGATAGCAAAACCTGAATCACAGCATTTTATTGAACAAGCCATAGAGAAGGACCTGAGCGATGGTAAGAACGGCGGTCGCGTTCATACCCGTTTCCCGCCGGAGCCGAACGGTTACCTGCATATCGGCCATGCAAAGGCCATATGCCTTGACTTCGGCATGGCTGAAAAATACGGCGGGATGTGCAATCTCCGCTTCGATGACACCAATCCTACAAAAGAGGATGTAGAATACGTCGACTCGATCAAGGAAGACATTCAGTGGCTTGGATTCACCTGGGAAGACCGTGAGTATTATGCTTCAGACTATTTCGGCAAACTGTGGGACTTTGCCGTATCGCTCATCAGGCGGGGCCTGGCCTATGTTGATGACCAGAGTGCCGAAACAATTTCCGAACAGAAAGGCACCACAACCCAGCCCGGAATTGCCAGTCCTTACCGTGACCGCTCCGTTGAGGAGAACCTTGATCTCTTCTTTCGCATGAACGAGGGTGAGTTTGAAGAGGGCAGTCGCGTGCTGAGAGCCCGCATTGACATGGCCTCGCCGAACATGCACATGCGTGACCCGATTATCTACCGCATCCTGAATACTCCTCATCATCGTACCGGAACAAAGTGGAAGGTCTATCCAATGTACGATTTCGCCCACGGGCAGAGCGATTACTTCGAGGGGATCACCCACTCGCTTTGCACACTGGAGTTTGAGGTGCACAGGCCGCTGTATGACTGGTTCATTGATCAGCTTAAGAGTGATGACTACCGTCCCCGTCAGATTGAATTCAACCGGCTCAACCTCACATATACTGTCATGAGCAAGCGCAAGCTGCTTGAACTTGTTAAGGATGGAGTGGTGAAGGGCTGGGATGATCCGCGTATGCCAACGCTGTGCGGACTGCGGCGAAGGGGCTATACCCCGGAATCGATCAGGCGTTTTGTTGATCTCATAGGTTACACCAAGGTCGAAGCAATAAATGATGTTTCCCTCCTCGAATATGCAATCAGGGAAGACCTGAATAAAAGGGCCCCGCGAGTTTTCGGTGTGATCAATCCCCTGAAGGTTATTATCACCAATTACCCTGAGGGTGCTACCGAGAATATGGTGATAATCAATAACCCCGAGGATGAGACACAGGGAACGCGTCTTGTTCCATTCAGCAGGGAGGTTTATATAGAGCAGGAGGACTTCATGGAGAATCCTCCTCACAAGTTCTTCCGTCTTGCCCCCGGGCAGGAGGTGCGTCTCAAGGGAGCCTATATTATCAAATGTACCGGTTTGAAAAAGAACGATGCGGGTGAGATTGTGGAGGTGCAGTGCACCTATGACCAGGCGACACGCAGCGGAGGACCGGATTCGGACCGCAAGGTCAAGGGTACGCTTCACTGGGTGTCAGCCGCTCATGCGCTTGATGCCGAGGTAAGGCTTTATGACAGGCTCTTCAATGATGAAGATCCCTCCGGTCACAAGGATGTTGATGCCAGGGAGTTTCTTAATCCCGGCTCACTGACAGTGCTCACCGGCTGCAAGGTAGAACCATCTCTGGCAGAGGCCGGACCACTCACCAGGGTTCAGTTTCAGAGAATCGGTTACTTCTGTACCGATTATGACAGCCGACCGGGCAAACTGGTATTCAATCGCACGGTTGGGTTGAAGGACTCCTGGGCCAGGCAAAACAGGTAGAAAGGCCCTCAGGCCCTTCGACTTTAGACTTTCAGACAAAACAGAAGGCTTAAAAAATCTGAAGTTTCAATATTAAGTTGGAAATTTTATATATTTGCAGCCTCAAATTACTGTCCCGTGGTGTAATTGGCAACACGTCTGATTCTGGATCAGAAGAGTTCAGGTTCGAGACCTGACGGGACAACAAGA
>CAZHAI010000134.1:0-2382 GCA_964530645.1 uncultured Rikenella sp.
ATAACTAACGAGGAGGTTATATGTTAAAAAGGAATGTTATTATCATTGGTGCCGCGGGCAGGGATTTTCACAATTTCAATACCTACTTCCGCGACAATGAGCTTTACAATGTCGTTGCCTTCACAGCTGCCCAGATACCCGATATTGACGGCAGAAAATATCCGGCCGGGCTGGCAGGAAAACTCTATCCTGACGGCATTCCAATTTATTCCGAAAGTGACCTTCCTCGCCTGATCAGTGAACTTAAGGTTACCGACTGTGTCTTTGCATACAGTGACGTTCCCTACCAGAGGGTAATGGCGGTGAGCGCCATAGTGAACGCGGCAGGAGCCAACTTCTCTCTTCTGGGATGGAAGGAGACGATGATTAAGAGCACAAAACCTGTTATTGCTGTCGGAGCAGTCAGGACAGGAGGAGGAAAGAGCGAAGCATCGCGCAGAATAGTTGATGAACTAAAAAAGCGAGGCCTGAAGGTAATTGCCATCAGGCATCCGATGCCTTACGGTAATCTGGTGAAACAGGCAGTACAGCGTTTTGAGACGATTGATGATCTCAGTAAGCATGAGTGTACAATTGAGGAAATGGAGGAGTATGAACCGCATGTTGTCCGCGATACAATAATTTACTCAGGCATTGACTATGAAGCTATCCTCAGGCAGGCTGAAAGTGATCCGAGGGGGTGTGATGTCATTTTGTGGGATGGTGGAAATAATGATTTTCCATTCATTAAGCCAGACCTGATGATTACACTTGTTGATCCGCAGAGGGCAGGTCATGAACAGCGGTATTATCCCGGGGAGATAACCCTCAGACTTGCTGATGTGGTTATTGTTAATAAAATTGAAAGCGCTGATTTGGATGATCTGTTTGAGGTAAGAAAAAACGTTGCAAGGATAAATCCGAATGCTGTTATAATTGACGCATGTTCTCCCACTATAGTGCAAGACCCCGCTATTATAAGGGGCAAGAAGGTGCTGGTCATCGAGGAAGGGCCAACTGTTACACACGGAGAGGTCAGGTATAGCTATGGCTGTTTTACTGCAATGAAATATGGTGCGTCCGAACTGGTAGATCCCAAGCCTTATGCTGTCGGGAAGCTGAAGACTACCTTTGAGAACTACCCGGATCTGGGCCCGGTCTTACCATCAATGGGTTACAGTAACCAACAGATGAAAGACCTCAGCGAGACAATTAAGAATACACCCTGTGATCTGGTTTTGATTGCCACACCCATAGACCTGAAAAGGGTGATAACTATTGACAAACCCACCCTTCATGTCCGTTATGACCTCCAGGAGATAGGTCACCCTGACCTCGGAGATATCATCGATGAGTTTGTGAAGAAGCACAAACTTTAGGCAGTAGCCCGGTCAGCAGTATATGGTCCTCAGTCGGCAGTCCTGAAACGGATTGAACAGACTGAGGACTTTCTTTTTTAATGCAAAATGACTGCTGGCTGCCAACTGCTGACTGCCGACTGAAATTGCCTATCTTTGTGGCTTAAACTAAATTATGCCTGATTTGAAAGCTGCGGATGTGACCCTTGTTGGTTCAGGGAGCTGGCCCACGGCCATGGCCATGGTGCTTGCGTCGAACCATAGACGCATTGCATGGTACATTGACAGGCCTGAGATATATCGCCATGTAAGGCGTTATCAACAGAATCCTTTTTATCTCACTTCGGTGAAATTGGATCCTCAACTTGTTATGCCTTTTGATAATATTACCGAAGCCGTTGCCGCATCAGAAATAGTCATCCTGGTTACTCCGGCAGCATTCCTGAAGGCAGAGCTTAACGGGCTAAGGGATGATATGTTCCGGGGAAGAATTGTCTGCTCCGGAATAAAAGGCATAGTGCCCGGAAACAACACAGTTGTCGGAGAGTACATGCACTCCCGATACGGTGTTCCGTATGAGGATATTGTAATTATCACCGGCCCCAGCCATGCTGAGGAGGTGGCAATGGAGAAGCTCACTTATCTCACCTTCGCCTCACCAGAAACATCTCATGCCGGAAGGGTTGCAGAACTCTTTTCAGGCAGCTGGATTATGACTCTCATATCGTCTGACCTGTTCGGTATAGAGTATGCTGCTGTTATGAAAAATATCTACGCAATTGCTACAGGAATAGCCCACGGTCTGGGTTACGGCGACAACTTCATAGCTGTGCTGCTGGCAAACGCTGCCGGGGAAATGCGTCGGTTTGTTGATGCGCTTTCCCCTGAGCAAAGGGATATTACAGATTCCCCGTACCTCGGTGACCTTCTGGTAACGGGCTATTCGCAATTCAGCCGCAACCGGAACCTCGGACATATGATCGGGAAAGGATATCCTGTTAAAAACGCCCTTCTTGAGATGACGCAGGTGGCTGAGGGATATTAT
>CAZHAI010000134.1:2392-6166 GCA_964530645.1 uncultured Rikenella sp.
ATTATGCATCAGATTGCATCAATGAGGTTAAGAGGAAAACCGGTTCAGACATTCCCATTGCTGATGCTGTTTACAGGATTCTGTACCTGAACTCGGCCCCCGCGAAAGAGATGAGAATCCTCTCGAAAAATCTAAGATAAGAATATGAAAAACAACATTTCTGTAAACGTTAACGGCATCAGTTCGTTTGTAGGTGAAGAAGAACTTAACAGATTAACTATTTGTGCAATAGAGCACCTTGCAACTCTCCGGGAAAGCAGAGGTCGGGGAAGTGAGTTTACCGGCTGGCTCCGTTTGCCTGACAGTGTTGTCAATGAGACCGCGGCTGTTAAGGCGTGTGCAGCAAGGCTGCGTTCCCAGGCGCCTGTGACAGTGGTTGTCGGCATAGGTGGCTCATACCTTGGCGCCAGGGCTCTCACCGAGGCACTGAATGACCCCTTCGCTCCGAAGGAGCACACGCTCCTCTTTGCAGGCCATACCCTCAGCGAGGATTACCATGCGGCCCTGCTCAGATTCCTTGACGGCACTGCCTATAATATAGTCGTAATCTCAAAGAGCGGCACCACCACCGAGCCGGCAATAGCCTTCCGGGTCCTCCGTGACCACCTCAGGAACAAGATGGGGGTGGCTGCCATGAAGTCACATATTGTTGCTGTCACTGACGCCCGGCGAGGTGCATTGCATGACCTTGCCGTCACCGAGGGTTATGAGACTTTCGTTATCCCTGATGATGTTGGCGGCCGCTATTCGGTTCTGACACCGGTTGGATTACTGCCTCTTGCCCTCGCAGGGTATGACATTGACGCTTTTGCCCGTGGAATGCTTGACATGGCCCTCTCCGTAAGGGAGGGGAATGATACGCCTGCAAACATTGCCGTAACCTATGCGGCAGCACGTAACACCCTGTATTCAATTGGGTATTCGACAGAGATCCTTATAAGCTACGAACCATCGCTGGTTTTCCTTGCCGAGTGGTGGAAACAGCTCTACGGCGAGAGTGAGGGCAAGGAGAGCAAGGGCATCTTCCCGGCATCGGTGACATTTACAACAGACCTCCATTCCATGGGACAGTATATCCAGCAGGGCGAACGCAAGCTGTTCGAGACGGTGATCCACGTGGCGGACTCGCGTAATAAGCTTGTTGTGCCCGGCGCCACTGACAACTCTGACGGCATCGGCTTCATCGCCGGCAAAAGGATGACCGAGGTAAACCACAAGGCTGAGGACGGCACTCGCATTGCGCATACAGACGGAGGTGTACCTGTGATAATGGTCAGCATGGAGCGTATTGATGAATATAACCTGGGCCAGCTGATGTATTTCTTTGAACTGGCCTGCGCCATCAGTGGTTATGTTTTGGGCGTCAATCCCTTTGACCAGCCGGGGGTGGAGTCATACAAGAAGAATATGTTCGCCCTCCTGGGCAAGCCTGGTTTCGAAGCCGAACGCGAACGGCTCGAGCAACAGTTGAAGACTCAGGCTGGCTTATAGAGACCATCAATATCGGCACCGGCAAAGCCTGCATCATAGAGATATTTCGGGACATGATTGAGCCTCTTCGCCTGGGCCGGTGTTATGAGCGGGTAGTGTCTCACCGTGTACGTATGATCGCCAATGTATTCAAGGTCTTCTCCTGTTGTTTCCCAGTCGCGGTCATCAAATCGCGAAAGGTCAATAGCACGTGAATAGCTTCGCAGCGATTTCTGCCCGTTCAGGTTATAATAGAGATCGAAATAGGACATTGCCAGTTCGCGAAGTGTCCGGTAAACCGGTTCGCGGAAGCGCAATACGGTGGTATTTGATTTCGCGACGGCGCCCCAGCACCCTGCCTCACGGAATACGGCAATTATATGATCATCATCATTTTCTGCAGTCAGATCGACGATAAGCGGTAGGTATCCAAGCCTGCGGAGGGCAGCGGCAGCAAACATCCCGCCATCCATGCAGTGGGCCATCCGTTCCTTCATTACCAGCAGTGGCGAGAGTGTCCGTTTTGTTGAGTTGTACGGAATTGAATCCAGAAATTCCTGGATTTTCACCGGGGAATTGAGAGGTTTCAGCAGCTCACTCAGCTCCATGTGTCTCAGTTTATTCACGAATGTCGGATATACAATGCTGTATGGCCTACGGTCAAATTTATTTTATGTTGCTCTTCTACAATGCTTTATGGCCTACGGCTAATCTGTATAATATGCTACTGGTCTACAATGCTGCATGCTCTGCGGATAAAATCTCACATTGCAAATCGCACGTCTCAACTCCAAGTATTTTTTATTATCAGCCATCAACAGTCCTGCAAAGCTGTTTTACAGGCCAAATTAATTCGCAACTCGCAATTCGCAACTCGCAAATCTAAGCCTCCGGCTTCATCTGCGGGAAGAACAGCACATCCTGTATCGAGGGCTGGTTGGTCATGAACATGGTGAGCCTGTCGATACCCATTCCCATTCCCGAGGTAGGAGGCATGGCATATTCCAAAGCCCTGACGAAGTCCATGTCGATAAACATTGCCTCGTCATCACCCTTTTCCGAGAGACGAAGCTGATCCTGGAACCTCTCGAGCTGGTCGATTGGGTCATTCAGCTCGGAGTAGGCGTTGGCCAGCTCCTTGCCGTTGACCATCAGCTCGAAACGCTCGGTCATACCATGCTTGCTGCGGTGTTTCTTTGTCAGCGGTGAGGTCTCCTGCGGGTAGTCAATGATGAATGTGGGCTGGATGAAGTGATGTTCGCACTTCTCTCCGAAAATCTGGTCAATCAGCTTGCCCTTTCCCATCGAGGGAGAGTGGCCTATCTCCATCCTGTCGCACTCCCGGCGCAGGTCATCCTCAGTCATGTCTGTTATGTCAATGCCGGCATATTCTTTTATGGCGTCGGTCATGGAGATACGCCTGTAGGGAGCCTTGTAGTCTATGACATGCTCACCGAGAGGCACCTTTGTGGTGCCGTGGAGGTCCATGGCCACCTTCTCAAGTATCTTTTCTGTGAACTCCATCATCCAGTTGTAGTCCTTATAGGCCACATAGATCTCCATCACTGTGAACTCGGGATTATGCGTGCGGTCCATCCCCTCGTTGCGGAAGTCCTTTGCAAACTCGTAGACTCCGTCATAACCGCCTACTATGAGACGCTTCAGGTAAAGCTCGTCCGCTATCCGGAGGTAGAGAGGTATGTCGAGGGCATTATGATGAGTTATGAATGGTCTTGCTGCGGCACCGCCGGGAATAGGCTGAAGCACGGGTGTCTCCACCTCGAGGTAGCCATAAGAGTCAAAGAGCTCACGCATCGACCTGATTATCTGCGTGCGCTTGCGGAAAACCTCACGGACTTCGGGATTGATGATCAGGTCGACATAACGCTGGCGGTATCGCATCTCAGGATCAGTCACCGCATCGTACAGAACCCCGTCCTTTTCCTTTACTATGGGAAGAGGGCGGAGCGACTTGCTGAGGAGGGTCAGCTCCTTCACATGAACGGTGATTTCGCCCATCTGGGTGCGGAATGCAAAACCCTTCACTCCGATGATGTCACCAATATCCAGAAGCTTTTTAAACAGGGTATTGTACAATGTTTTGTCCTCGCCCTGGCAGAGGTCATCACGACGTACATAGATTTGTATGCGGCCAGAAGAGTCCATCAGCTCGGCGAATGAGGCGTTGCCCATGATACGGCGGCTCATGATCCGGCCTGCCAGGCATACATCCGTGAATTTATTTTCAGTGTCACTGAATCCTGCCAGTATTTCTGCGGCCGAAATGTTAACCGGGTACATTGC
>CAZHAI010000135.1:0-6088 GCA_964530645.1 uncultured Rikenella sp.
GTAGATGAGGTTCCTCATCCTGGGCAGGAGAGAGTAGACCGGCTCAAGGCTGATGATCACTATGGGATTGCCTGTGGCTTTCGACAGGTTCATGTGAAAGCGGTTGATGAGATCTACCTCAAGCTGAGTGTTGTCAGGATTGCATTTCTCAAGATCATGCTGGTTCTTCTGCAGGGTCTTAATGTCCTCATCATTGCGGTTACGTGCTGCCAGCCTTGCCACCTCGGGTTCGAAGAGCCTCCGCACCTCAATTATCTGCAGTATAAGGTCAGAGTTGAACCGCAGGTCATAGAAGAGATGAAGTGAGTTGATTGCATCTTCTATCTTCAGTTCGGAGATGTACATCCCGCTGCCCTTCCGGATATCGATGAGACCGCGGGCACTGAGGCGCCTGAGAGCCTCCCTGAGGGCAGTGCGGCTGACAGCAAACTGTCCGCAAAGTTCCTTTTCAGTTGGCAGCTTTGAGCCGGGCAACAGCTTCTTCTGTCTTATCGCCTCTTCAATCCGCCTCTCGATCTTCTGGCTGAGAGTGAGCCCTGACCCGATTTTACTGAAGATATCATTTGTCATTTTATCTATAATTTTCCCTGTAAAATTCAAGGGCTTTTTTCACTGATCCCTGCTCCATCAGGAGTATGCGCGCAGCTTCCCTCTGGATGTTCAACTCCTCCACAATCATTCTGGTGCCTCGCTCAATGAGCTTTTTGTTTGTCAGCTGCATGTTGACCATCTTGTTTCCCTTGACCCGTCCGAGCTTGATCATCAGGGTGGTGGTGATCATATTCAGTACCATCTTCTGTGCGGTTCCGGCCTTCAGCCTGGTGCTTCCCGTAACGAATTCGGGGCCGACAACAACAACTATAGGATGCTCGGCTGCCTCAACAATCGGCCCTTTCGGGTTGCAGGTGATGCACCCGGTAAGGATGCCGTTTTCCCTGGCCTTCTGCACACCTCCTATAACATAAGGAGTGGTTCCGGAGGCGGCGATTCCGATTACGGAGTCCTTTGTGTTGATATTGAAAATCTCCAGTTCGCTCCAGGCCTTGGTAGTGTCATCTTCTGCCGACTCCACTGCCTTGCGCAGTGCTGTTTCACCTCCGGCAATGAGGCCGATTACGACCGTATCAGGCACCCCAAAGGTGGGAGGGACTTCAGAGGCATCCAGTACCCCGAGCCTGCCGCTTGTGCCGGCTCCGAGGTAAAAGAGCCTTCCGCCCTTTTGCATCCTTATAAGTATCTGGTTGATGAGCTTTTCAATCTGCGGGAGGGCTTTTTTGACCGCAACATGAACCTTTGCATCCTCAGTGTTTATATTGGTAAGCAACTCATTGACAGTCATCTTGTCAAGATCCTCGAAATTGGATGGCAATTCGGTTATGCTCAGGTCATGCTTTGTGTTAGCCTGTTTGATCATTCTGTTAAATCTGTGAATTCTGAATATGGTAGCTGACCAGGTTTTCCATCGGGGTCAGGGTAAAGATCCCAGGCTGCAGTCTGTGCTTACTGAGCAGTTCCTCAAGGAATGGCCTGAAATGATATGCGATGCTGCCCGTGAAATGAACCGGATATTTTCGTGCTTCAGGGTAGGAGAGTACGTTGCGGGTAATGAACTCATCAAAGCTCGAGGTGATCATTGCCTGAAGTTCGGGTACGTGTATGTTGTCAGAGATGAACCTCGTAAACTGTCCGAGGAACCTGTTCGGGGCAGGCATGTTGTATACGTTGTCCAGAATTTCCGCGGGAGTGTAGGGATAAGCCCTGAAGAAATTTTCTATCACTATGCCCGGCAACTGCTTCTTCAGCACTCCGGCAACCAGTTTCCTTCCAATGACTGCCCCTCCGCCCTCGTCTCCAAGGATGTAGCCAAGAGGCGAAACATTCGAGACGATGTTCTTCCCGTCATAATAACAGGAGTTTGATCCTGTGCCAATAATGCACGCAATGCCGGCCTGATCCTGACAGAGCGACCTGGCCGCACCGAGAAGGTCGCTGCCAATGAAAAGGTTATCCGTCCTGAAGAAGGATGAGAGGGCACCCCTGACTATTTCAGCCTTGGAAGCGTTGCTAACCCCGGTACCGTAGAAAAAAATCCGGCTCACAGTTTTACCCATCATCTCCGGTAATTCAGTGCCGAGAAGGCGGATGATATCATCACCCGTTACAAAAAATGGATTGATACCGGAAGAGATGTATGACCTCCCCGATTTGCCGCCCTCAATCTCTCTCCATTCGGTCTTTGTCGACCCACTGTCAGCGATCAGTATCATTCGCGTCTGAAAAATGACTTATTTACTTCTGCTCAGCAGATTATAAGAAAAATAAACTGCTCACATCTTCCTTATGACCTCTAAGTTATAACAAATGTAGATAAATATCTTGAAATAATCAGTTTTTTGTCAGATGTATGACATATTTTAAAAAACTTTCTATTTTTGAATCATTATTACTATATTAAGCAAAATCTATCCGGAGATGCGAGTATTTCAACCCCTTCATTTTCTGCTTTTTGCAGCCCTGGTGCTGATCACCGTGCAGCCTTCCGCGGGACAGAGGCCGGGAAGGTATGAGCGTGCTGCCATTTCAAGGCTGGGAGAGTGGGTAAGTCCCCTGGCTGCCCGGAGACTCCCGGAAGCGTTCAGGGTAGATTCAATAAAGGTAGATGAGGCCAGGAGGGAGGTTAATATCTGGTTCCCGGTTGCAGCCTCCTACAACCCTCTGAGGGAGGATGTATACAGCTCTCTTGTGAACTCTTTCAGGGAGAGGCTGGGAAAAAAGTTCACTGGCTATTCTATAAATATGTACAGCAACGGATTCAGACTGGAGAGCCTGATACCGAACTATTTCAGAACAGCTATGCCTGAAGACACGGGCAGAATAATCCGTTCAGGGGGCGCCGGTCCGCGACTGGTCACAAGGGCGGATGCCGTGCAGGCCGGGAAAGGACTTGATGGAAGATATATTGCCCTGTGGCACAGCCATGGGTACTATTTCGATATGCCGCTTGACAGGTGGGAGTGGCAGCGTGCCAAACTGTTCGGGAGTGTGGAGGACCTTTCAGTAATGGCATATGTTGTTCCTTATCTCGCCCCGATGCTTGAGAATTCGGGTGCAACTGTCTTTCTGCCCAGGGAGCGCGACATACAGGTAAACGAGGTGATTGTCGACAACGACCTTTCCCCCGGCAACTCCGTGTTTAAGCTGCAGGCACCTGCAACTGCTGTCATTGCAGGGAAGGGATTCCTGTTCAGGGATACCCTTTTCACAGGTGACAATCCCTTCATGATGGGCACTTCCCTCAGGATCTCAGGGGGCTCGGCTCTCTTTGTTCCCGATATCCCTGAGCGCGGCTGGTACGGTGTGACAATATCCTACCCACGGACTCAGGGGCATAAGGGCAAGGTCGCCATACGAGTGACACATTCGGGAGGAGTTACGGATTTTACTGTTGATCAGTCGCTCGGAGGAGGCACCTGGCTCTGGCTGGGCTCTTTCCTGTTTGAAGAGGGAGCTGATGCCGCCAGGGGGGCAGTAACTGTCACCGGCATTGACGGGTCAGAAGCTCTTGTTGATGCGGTCCGTTTCGGAGGAGGTATGGGCAATGTGGCACGCCGCCCTGCAGACAGGGTGATATCCAACCAGTGGTCGCTCAACGCGGGGAGCCAGCAGGCTTCAGCGGATGCCGCACCGGTGACCGTGACTCACAGCTGGAAGCTGAGCGGCAAGCCCAGGTTCCTGGAAGCAGCCAGGTACTGGCTTCAGTTTGCCGGCATGCCTGACTCGGTTGTATACAGCCCCAACCGCGGCAGGAACGATTATAACGACGACTATATGTCGCGTGCCGAGTGGGTCAACTACCTGGCAGGTGAACCTGACTCCGCCGGTGCGAACGGATTGGGCATTCCCGTGGATCTGTCATTTGCATTCCATACCGATGCCGGAGTCACACCGGATGATTCAATTATCGGTACTCTCGGGATCTATTCAACGGCAACGAACGGTGGCAGGTTCCCTGACGGTACCAGCAGACTTGCCAGCAGGGACCTCACTGATATTATTCAGACACAGATAGTGGAGGATGTAAGGGTGCTCTTCAACCCTGACTGGACCCGCCGCGGAATGTGGGACAGGTCGTATTACGAAGCCCGCAAACCGGATGTGCCTGCAATGCTTCTCGAACTCCTGTCTCACCAGAATCTTGCAGATCAGCGATTCGGCTTTGACCCTCGCTTCCGGTTCCATGTGAGCCGTGCCGTTTATAAAGGAATACTGAGGTATCTGGCTGACGCCTCTGGCAATGAATACGTAATTCAGCCGTTGCCGGTATCTCATTTCTCAATCGAACCTGTAAACGGAAAGCGTGTCAGACTCAGCTGGCAGCCTGTGGCAGACCCTCTTGAGCCTACAGCTAACCCTTCCTCCTACAAAGTCTATATGCGCAAAGGTGATGACGGGTTCGGCAACGGTACTCCTGTTACCGGTACCTCCTTTGAAACGGAGCTTCCCGAATTTTCTACCGTATACAGTTTCAGGGTGACAGCAGTCAACGAAGGCGGGGAGAGCTTCCCGTCAGAAGAGCTTGCCGCGGGGCTCAATCCTGATGCAGATGGCACAGTGCTCATAGTCAACGGCTTTGACCGGGTTTCCGGACCATCGTGGTTTGACCGCGACGGCATGGCCGGGGTGGCATGGTGGGATGACAGGGGTGTGGCTGACCGCTACAGCTTCATAAGCACGGGCGACCAGTATGATTATGAACGAATTTCGCCCTGGACCGATGATGACAATGCCGGATGGGGAGCCTCATACTCGAATGATGAGGGGAGGGTCATTCCAGGAAATACTTACGATTTTACCCGCGTCCACGGACGGTCCGTGCTTGCTGCCGGCAAGTCATTCTTCTCGGTCAGCGACGAGGTTTTTACCGGTGAAGAGTTTGACCTCACCGGCTGGTGTGCTGTTGATCTGCTCTTCGGTGAAGAAAAGACAACACCCTCAGCATATGATCCGGCGAAAACGGAGTTCACCATTTACTCCCCTCAGCTCCTCCGTGCACTTGCCAGGATGAAAGAGGCTTCGGTACCGGTTTTCATGTCAGGATCCTATATCGGCACTGACCTGGTTATGGCCAATGATACGGCGATGGCCGGGCTTGTGAAGAGACTACTGCATTTTACTCCCCGCACAGGTCATGCTGTCAGGACGGGAGGAGCGGCTGCAACGGACATAGCTTCACCCGAGTTCAAAGGCAGACTTGTGTTCAATGCAGGTGCTTCTGATGACATTTACGCAGCCGAGTCGCCCGATGCAATCGAACCGGCAGACAAGCAGACTTTTACCGCCTTCAGGTACACCGAGAACAACACCTCGGCAGCAGTGATGCACCGGGGCGCCGTGAGGAGCTTCGTCATTGGCTTTCCCTTCGAGACTGTAATTTCGCAGGAAGAGCGGGATGCCCTTATGAGACAGATACTTGACTTTTTACTGAAAAAATAGATTCGAAATGGAGAAATCCGTCACTTGTTTCCTGCCGTTTTCTGATACCGGATCGGTGGCAGCCTCAGTAGCTTCACTTAAGGAATCCGGTTTTGTAAGCAAGATTTTTGTTGTAGTTCCCCGCTTAAACGGTGAAGAAGCTGTCGGGAGTAAGACAGCTGCCTCCGGAACCCTGGTGAACCTGAAGAACTCCGGTGCCGAATTTATCATCTCGGCAGGTTTCGCTTCAACCGATGCCCTGAAGAAGATGGCAGACGTTGCCGACACTACGTATGTCCTGACTTACAGCAAGGGTTTTCCGCTTGACATGGGTAAGCATGCGCTTGCAAGAATGATGCAGGTATGTGACGACACCGGCGCCGGAATGGTCTATTCCGACTATTTCGAGAAGAAAAATGAAGTCATGTCGGCGCACCCGGTGATCGATTACCAGGATGGCGCCCTGCGTGACGACTTCAATTTCGGGTCGGTAATCCTTTTTAACGGTAAGGCCTTCAGGGATGCCTGCAGCCGGATGGATCAGGATTACTCCTACGCAGGGCTCTATGATCTCAGGCTGAAGGTTTCACAGAACTATCCCCTTATCCGTATCCCT
>CAZHAI010000136.1:0-6087 GCA_964530645.1 uncultured Rikenella sp.
CTTCTTCCAGAAAGCACGGGTGAACAGGGCAAATATCGTAAAGATCTCAAGACGGCCTATTATCATCAGTATCACCATTGTCAGCTTGGACACAGCGTTGAAGTGTGCAAAATTGCCCATGTTTCCTGACGCACCCAAACCCGGTCCGACGCATGAAAGTGCTGTTACCGAGGCTCCTGCAGCTTCAATTGCAGGAATACCGGATAGCGTGATGATGAGCATTCCGATGATGAAGATGAGTATGTAAAGCTGGATGAAGACGGTCATCATGCTGTTTATATTGTCAGGGACAACCTGCCCGTTAAGCTTCACAGGCACAATGGCGTTGGGATGCTGGAGTCTGACAGTAACGTTGTGAAGATTCTTGAGAGCTATCAGATGACGGGCCATTTTTATGCCGCCTGTGGTTGAACCGGTAGATCCCCCGACAAAAATCAGCAGAAAAATCAGCACCAGGGCTGCCTGGGGCCAGACGGTGTAGTCGGTGGTTGCATAACCGGTTGTGGATATTGTGGATACAACCTGGAAGAATGAGTGCCGGAAAGCCTCGGCAAAGGTCCATTCCGTACCCGTGTACATAATCATGGTGACTGATACAACCGCAGCGGTGGTGAAGAAGACATAGAACCAGAGTTCCTCATTAGACCTTACTCTTGAGAAATTTCGCTTCAGCAGGAAATAGAATACAACGAAGCTGGCAGCCGACAGAAACATGAAGATTCCGAGCACATACTGTATGTATTCCGAGTACCCTGCTATACTTGTGTTCTTAGTTGAGAACCCTCCTGTGGCGACTGTACCGAATGCATGACAGATGCTGTCAAACAAGTCCATTCCGCCTGCCGTAAGCAACATTACAAGTAAAACGGTAAGCAGCAGGTAGATCAGCAGGACAGCAGAAGCAACCGATTTAGTGCGGGGAAGGATCTTTTCCTTCATTGATGATTCAAGTGAGAAGAGGCTGTATCCGCCCACCTTCAGTGACGGCAGAATTATAATAACAAGCACGATGATGCCTATGCCGCCTATCCAGTGCGTCAGGCTTCGCCAGAAAAGAACCGACTTTGAAAGGCTCTCCACATCGGCAAGAATTGTGGATCCGGTTGTAGTGTACCCTGAAACGCTCTCGAATAGCATGTTCATAAAACCCTTGATCTCATGGCTGAACAAAAACGGCAGTGTTCCAGAAACCACCAGCATGAGCCATCCCAGCGTAACGCTCAGGTAACCTTCCCTCACTGTTACTTTCTGATGAAGGGGACTTTTGATTAACAGGTAGAACATTCCACCCGGTATCATAGTTGTGATGAATGAAAGCAGGAAAGGGATGACAGGCTCTGAGTAGATCAGTGCAACAGGTATGCAAAGCAGGAACGATGCGGCTGAGATCATCAGGATAAGCCCGACGATCTTTAATACGGATCTTAAATTGATGGTGTTCATCCCACCTCGTCTGTGTCAGAACGGGGCACGAAAGCCCTGATCATCGTGATTCCGGAGCGACTCGAACGCTCGACCCACAGCTTAGAAGGCTGTTGCTCTATCCAACTGAGCTACGGAACCGTACCGCGGTTTATAAAAAACCGCGGCAAATATAATCAGATTTTTCCGTTTGACAACAGAAAGCTGCGGGACCCGTAAGCTTCAGAACATGTTAACCCGGTAACCGGGTTCATTCTGAGGCTCTGTCAGATCAGCGCGGTGATCAGGCTGACTTCATCCAGTTGACCAGCCCCTTCTTCTCAATAATACCCTTCAGTTCCGGCGGCAGTGGCTCGAATGTGAACTGTTTGTTCCCGACATTCAGTGTGCCTTTGTCAAAGTCAATCTCCACGCTGTCACCCGGTTTGTAGGCTTCCACCGCTTCCTTATGCACAATGAGAGGCAGCCCCTGGTTAATGGATGAGCGATAGAAGATGCGGTTGACTGATTTTATTATAACCGCTTTGATTCCAAGCTGTGCCAGACCTACTGAAGGATGCTCGCGGGAGCTTCCGCAGCCGAAGTTGTCACCGGCAATGATTATGTCACCGGGCTGTGCTTTTCCACTGAAGGAGGGGTCGAAATCGCCAAACAGGAGCGGCAATATGGCAGCAGCATCCGAGCTCATAACGGCATAGGTGTGCTTACCTGCAAACATCTGGTCGGTGTTGAGGTTATCCACATCGGCATAGTTCCAGACGTTACCCTCTCTTCTGTTTTCTCCTTCACTGATTGTGTTTGTCTTGCTCTGTGGCGGATTGAACGGGAATACCTCATCACCCTTTGCCATTCTGGGGTCAGTGATCACCCCTGTTATGGCAGATGCAGCCACACTGGCCGGCGAGGCAAGATAGATGGAGGCCTCTTTGTTGCCCATTCTGCCAAGGAAATTGCGGTTGGCTGTAGAGATGACCGTATGACCTGAGGCCGGGATCCCCTGACCGGTACCAAGGCAGGGTCCGCAGCTGGGACTGAGGATATTGGCACCTGCCTCAATGAGATCTGTCACCAGTCCTTCCCTGATAGCCTGCAGGTAGATATCCTTTGATGCCGGGATAATATGAAGCTGGAATCCGGGCTTCACCTTTGCGTCCCTGAGAATTGCGGCAGCAGTCCTCATATCTTCAATCCTTCCGTTTGTACAGGTGCCGATGAGCCCTTCGTGGACAACGGTTCCGGCCACGGAGGCAATTGACTTGATATTGTCAACATTGTGAGGTGCGGCTACAAGCGGGAATACCTGAGTCAGGTCTATTGATATACGGCATCGGTAGTCTGCTTCCTCATCTGCCCATACTCCGCGGGTATCAGTTCCGATATACTTCTGCAACACTTCATCTGACGGGAAGACAGCGTTCTTTGCTCCCATCTCCGATGCAAGATTGGCAACAGTCATCCTGTCACTGACACTGAGAGTGGCAACACCCTCACCGTGGAACTCTATCGACATGTAGTTTGCTCCGTCTGACCCCAGCATCCCGATAATCCAGAGTGACAGATCCTTTGCACTGACACCGGGACGAAGCTTGCCTTTAAGGTCAATCCTCATCGAAGGCGGCACCAGGAACCAGGTCTCACCCCTTTTCCATATTCCTGCAGCCTCCGTCCTGTCAATGCCTGCTGCAAGTGCGTTGAATGCCCCTGCAGTGCATGTGTGACTGTCGGATCCGACAATTATCATTCCCGGGCGGGCATGGTGTGACATCATCTGGTGACATATCCCCATACCGGAATCATAAAACTTCCTGATTCCCTGTGCCGAAACAATATTCCGGATGTCCTGGTATTGCGTAGCCAGCTTCGCGTCGGCGGGAGGAGCGTTGTGGTCAAGAACCACCACCATCTGGTCAGGATCGGATACCTTGTCGCCTCCCATCTTGCGGAAAGTCTGGAAAATGCTGGAGGTGTTGTCATGCGTCAGGATAAGATCGGGCTTCCTGAATACAACGGCCCCCTCGGGAGCACCCAGCACCTTTTCTACAAATGTCATTGGTTTCATGTTCGATATATGTTTTTCTTATATTTTACCCAGCAGGCCGCCTCTCTTATATATTTCATATTGTGCGTCATAGAAAGGATTAACTGAAGTTTTCATCCCGTTGCGTTCATTGATTGCCTCGCCTGTCATCAGATTGACAGTGATGACATCCTGATCCTTCAGATCGATAGTTTCAAAGGTACTGTAGGTGAGGACCGGGAAGGCGGCATTGATTGCATTCCTCTCATAGATTGCCCCGAACGACCGGGCTATCACTGCCTGGATACCGAGTGACACGAAGCAGTCTACCGCCTGCTGGCGTGAACTGCCGCTGCCGAAATTCCTGCCTGTAACAATTATATCGCCCGACTGAGCCCTCTTTGCAAAGTCCTTGTATCCTTCGAGATTGTCGAATGCATACTGTCCCATCTCACGGATGTCTGTAATGGCCAGGTATCGGTTATGGAAGATCATGTCAGTATCAATGTTGTCACGGTCTATCAGCCATACTCTGCCCCTGATAATGACAGGTCTTTCAGCTGCCTCGGACTTTTTGGGCGCTGCTGCTGCAACCGGCTGGCCTGAAGCGTAGCTGGTTTCAAGCGGAGATACCGGTACAGCATCCGGGGTGGTTATGTATCCGGCGATGGCCGATGATGCCACAACTGCAGGTGAAGCGAGGAATACGCTTCCCTGCCCCTGCTTTCCCGGGAAATTTCTATTGCCGGTGGAGACTGTCACCTCTCCCTTGCCGTTCTGTCCAACCTGTCCGGCTGCACATCCTGCACATCCCGCATTTGAGACAAGAGCGCCTGCATCCTTGAATACTTGAATAAGCCCCTCGTCGAGGCATTGCTTCCATATTGCATCGGTGGCGGGTACGATCTTAAGAACCACACCCGGAGCGACCTTTCTGCCTCTGAGGATACCGGCTGTTACTCGCATATCCTCAATCCGGCCGTTGGTGCAGCTGCCGATAAAGGCAGAGTCTATCCTCGTCACAGGCAATCCCTTCACTCCCACTGTGTCATGCGGCTCACCCGGGCGGGATACCATTGGTTCGAAGGTCGTGACATCGATGTCAGCCGTGATATCATACTTTGCATCTGTGTCGGCATAAACCGGCTCAAAGGGAGACCTGGAGCGTGCACGGCAATAATCGATAATTTCGGGTGTTGGCGGGAAGATGATGATTATGCCGCCCATCTCAGTGGCCATTGAGGCAATAGTGATACGCTCATCAAGGGTCATCCGGTCTGCGGCATCACCGCAAAGCTCGATGCTGTATCCCAACAGGGTGTTGGCGCCATAGATGCGCAAGAGATTCAGGATGACATCCTTTGCCGTTACTCCCTCAGGCAGTTTGCCGTTGAGGTTCAGCCTGACCGAAGCTGGCACCTTGAACCACACCCGGCCGCTGTTCCATGCTGCAGCAATGTCCATATCACCCATTCCCTGGCCGAAAGCTCCCACAGCACCCAGGATGTTGGCATGGGAGTCAGTCGATACCGCGGTTGACCCGGGCCATACATAGCCCTCTTCCATGAGCAGGTGAGTGCCAATACCGGCATTGATGTCATAGACTTTTATCCCGTTACTGCGGGCAAACTGCCTGCAGATGTGCTGGTTGATTGCGTACTTCTGATCGGAGCCGGTAGGATTGCAGTCGAATGTAAAAATCGTCTTATCCGGATCATCAACCTTCAGACCGAAATCGTTGAGGTTCTTCACCACGTTTGCGCCACCGAAGTCCCTTGCTACGCGGGCGTCAATTGTTATGTCAACGATGTCACCCGGCTGCACGTGATCGTATTTTGAGTGAGCGGCAATGATTTTTTCAGTTATTGTCATTCCCATGGTCGAGAGGATTTTTGTTGGTTCAGAGGCAAATTTAGCAATACGGATCGATCTCCGCCATGAAAAATATCATGCGTTGGGAGAAGGTTTATTGCAGTGTCATCCGGCAAATCAGTTCCTGTACTGTGCCCTGTAATCGCGTGCCGACATACCGGCATGTTTCCGGAACTGCTTATTGAAGTTTGAAACCGTTGCAAACCCGCATTCAAAGACAATTTCGTTTATCTGGTGATCCGTCTCCCGAAGCAGGTAGCAGGCCTTGTTGGTACGTACCTGGTTGACATAGTCGACGAAACCGCTGCCGGTGCTTCTTGAGAAGAAACGGCTGAAGGAGTGCGGGCTCATCCTGGCCACCTCAGCCACCTCCCTGACAGGAATAGCTCTGTAGAAATTGTCACTCACGTATGAGCAGACTGCCGTCAGCCGGCTGTCGGACAACGTACTTTTACCCTCTGGGTTTTCCCCGGAAAGGGTTTTGTATCTGGGTGCAGAACAGAGTATATCCAGAAGTTTGAACAGGCTCACCATTTTCTTTATACCCGTTTCCGAGATCAGCCGCCTCATCGGTTCCTCGGCTGCCTCGCCTGTCTCAGAGGGGAAGGCAATACCCCTGCCGGAGCCGTCAAGCAGCCGTCTCAGCTCAGTCAGCTCGAACTGAGAGAGAAGCTCGTCACCCAGGGAATCACGCCTGAAATGAACCATAATTGCATGACGCCCCTTATCATTCTCATCCTGTTTGTGAAAATTCCAGAAATGCTTCAGGTCAGGTC
>CAZHAI010000137.1:0-6085 GCA_964530645.1 uncultured Rikenella sp.
AATACCTGTGGATCCTCTCCCGCGAGACCACAATACCTGATGACATAAAGGAGAGATATCTTAAGATCGCCGGGGATATCGGGTATAATATCCCGGACCTCATCTGGGTTAAACACGACAATCAGAAATAGCTTCTGCATGTAATCCGCATTGACGAAAGCTTCATTTGAGTTCTTAAAGAGTGACAGTTCCATGCACAGCTCACCGGCTGTCGTTTCCGGGAAAAAACGTGGCGATGAGTATGGGTTAAAAAACATAGAGATTGGGTGCCAGCGGTTTCACCCTTGATGCATTCCTGTCTCTGAACACAGAAGACGCCAGTAAAAGGTCCGGTTGTGAAAAATAAATACAACACTCATGTTACGTTCGTGAAGGAGATGATTGCCCCGTGCGGGATGAACTGCGGGTGTTGTCTGGGATACATGAGGGCAATAAACACATGTCCCGGTTGCAGGACCCAGGCTGACGGGAAACCAGCTTACTGCAAGGCATGCATTATAATCAACTGTGAACGTCTGAAAGAGACTGAGTCAAAGTTTTGTTATGAATGCCCGAAGTATCCCTGTCCAAGATTAAAAAGCCTTGATAAAAGATACAGGACCAGGTACAACACCAGTTTCTTTAACAACCTGGCCATGATAAAGGAAAAGGGAATTGATGTATTTCTTACCTTCGAATCCGGCAGGAGAAACTGCCCCCAATGTGGTGCCACCCTGTGCGTCCACCGGCCAGCTTGTTTAGAGTGCGGATTTATTCCCGGCATATCGGAATGACACCTGAAGAGCATGAAAAATATCAAGAAAGATAGAAACAGTGATAACCTGTTATCTGTGCCTGGAGTAGGTAAGAGTATCGCAGAGGATTTGCACCTGATTGGAATTCATCACGTTCACGATTTATCTGGTCAGGACCCGCAGGCCCTTTACAATGCATTGTGTGCAGAGTACAAGGCCGTACTGGACCCATGCGTCTTATATACATTTCGTTGCGCCGTTTATTATGCAGAGAATGAGGAGCATGACCCGGAGTTGTTAAAATGGTGGAACTGGAAGAATCGAACGACTTAGGCCGAAAAATACTAGCCGATGAAAACGGAAAAGCAAAAAATGCTCTCAGGTGAGTTGTACAACGCCCTGGATCCGGAGCTGTCAGAGGAGCGGCTGAAGGCACGGCTGCTTCTGGGCAAACTTAACAGCTCGCGCGAGGATGAGGAAGAGAAAAGGAAAAGCATACTTGAAAAGCTTATGCCGGCGGCCGGGGCAGGATTCTGGCTCCAGCCTCCGTTCTACTGCGACTACGGTTACAATATATCAACCGGCGAGAAGGTCTTCTTTAACTTCAACTGCGTGGTCCTCGATGTGATGCCTGTCAAAATTGGAAACAGGACGCTCATCGGCCCGAATGTCCAGATCTACACCGCCACCCATCCGATGGATTACAGGGAGAGAGCTGCAGGCCTTGAATTCGCAAAGCCGGTCACCATAGGCGAAGATGTCTGGATTGGCGGCAGCGCTGTTATCTGCCCCGGGGTCACAATCGGAGACAGGTCAGTGATCGGTGCAGGAAGTGTTGTCACGAAGGATGTTCCTCCGGATGTTTTTGCAGCCGGCAACCCGTGCAAGGTAATCAGGCAGCTGGCGCAGTGATAGCTGCCAGAGACCGGTTTTCGGGCCGATGAACCCGGAGCCGTTCACCTGGTGCCCCCATCTTAAAGGCCCGCCGTAAGTCAAACCATCCTCCGGCAATTGAACTTTGAAGTGTTTGATGTGTTTTCAATTTATAAACATTGCATCAAACATGAACAGAAAGGAGTTATCACCTGCGCAGAGCGAAGAGCTGTTTAGAATCCTTAAAGACCGTTTTGAACAGAACATGAGCAGGCACGAGAGTATCGGATGGGATGAAGTCAGGGCGAAACTGGATGCCGCCGGGGAAATAATCTGGTCGCTCAGTGAGATGGAGAGAACCGGAGGTGAGCCTGATGTGGTTGGATACGACAGGGAAACAGGTGAATATGTCTTCTTCGACTGCTCCCCTGAGAGTCCTGCCGGCCGGCGAAATGTCTGTTACGACGAAGAGGCAAGGAAATCCCGGAAAACTTATCCCCCGGAAAAAGCGGCTGCCGGTATGGCTGAAGAGATGGGCATAGAACTCCTCACGGAGGAGGAGTACCTGGAGTTGCAGGAGCTGGGTGAGTTTGATCTGAAGACATCGAGCTGGCTGAAAACTCCGGCGCAGATAAGACAGAAGGGAGGTGCCATCTTTGGTGACCGTCGTTTCGGGAGGGTATTCATCTATCATAACGGTGCCGACTCCTACTACGGTGCGAGGGGATTCCGGGGCTCACTCAGGATCTGATATTCTGCCGGGCAAGCTTCCGTGTTCCTGAGCCGCACTTCAGGCCTCGCTCCTGTACACGCCAACATCCCGGGCCACAAATCTCCGCCGATCAACGCCCGGCTGAACCACTGTCAGTCACCCCGGGACACCCTTCAGCCCTTCTTCCATACTGCTCCAACATAAAGGGCTATTAATCTCCGCCGATCAACGCCCGGCTGAACTACTGTCAGTCACTACGGGTCACACTCCAGCCCTTCTTCAATACCGCGCCAACATCCCTGGCCGGTCATCTCCCCTCTCCTTCCATCCACAAAAAAAAAACTGATCTCCTGTTGCTTTGTATTATTATAATTATTTACTTTGCATTTCAAAGTGCTTTGTCAAGCAATAGAACAAAAAAGTCTTCTACCGGGGCAGAGACGAACCAAATGAAACAATTAAACAATTATCAGATTATGGACGGTAAAACAATCTTTTTCAAAACAAGCGGATGGATCTTCGGGTTTGTAGTATTCGTGATCGGTGTAATAAACACTTTCTGGGGTAATGACCCGGTCTTCGGAGCAGCAATTGTACTGGCATCATTTGTCTTTATACCTCCCACAGGTGAGCTATTCAAAAAGATAACAGGATTCGCCATCCCCATGGCTGTCAAAATCATTTTGGGAGTTTTTATATTGTGGGCTGCCCTGGGAGTAGGCGAACTGTTTGATAAAACAGATATGATGCTGACTGATCTGAGGCAACTTTTTCAGTAATTTTAACAGCGGGGAGAAGCTGACAGATGAACAGCTCCGGCAACACCGGCGCTGATGCTACAGCGCAAAATTTCACTCCCATTAAAACCAGATAGAATGAAGAAACTGGAAGATCTTTTACTGTTGGGAAACCCGCAACTGTATGAAAAAAGCGAGCCTGTGTCTGAATCCGAGCTCCCTCTTGTAATGGGCTGGGTTGTTGACCTTCATAATGTCATGGAGGAGATAAGGGCGAAATACGGTTTCGGCAGGGGAATTGCCGCACCGCAGCTTGGGATCATGAAAAGGCTGATCTACATCAACACTGACATGCCTCTTATAATCATCAATCCGGAGATCACCGGGGCAAGCAGTGAGATGTTTGAGGTGTGGGACGACTGCATGTGCCTCCCGAATCTCCTTGTGAAGGTCATGCGTCACCGGAGCCTGACCCTTAGATACCTCGACGAGAACTGGACGGAGCAGGAGTGGTATGTAGAGGATGACCTCGCCGAGCTGGTGCAGCACGAATATGACCACCTCGACGGGATCCTCTGCACTATGCGCGCCATCGACGGGAAGTCGTTCAGGTGGAGACCGTGAGATTTGGGATTTGCGAATCGCGAGTTGCGAATCGCAAATTGCGAATTTGGAATGAAAACTGGATAAAATAATTTCCCCGCAGGGGATAAAGAATTGTAGATCAGGCATACCCATCCACCCCATTTTCCCCGGACAACGGACACAAGCATAATTTTTGGACCTGACCCGGGAGGGCAAAACCAGCAAATGCATTGTAGATTGCTTCCTGTATTCACGACGATAATGGCTATCTTTGAATACACAAACAAGATAATCCATGATCCCCTCTACAGCAACAGTCATAGGCGCCACCGGCCTGATCGGAAGTCACCTGGTTGAACTCCTTTCCGGTGATGATCATTTCACAAAGGTCAGAATAATCGCAAGGCGAATGCCTGACAGAGTGCCGCAGGACGCTGAAGTCAGGGTCATCGACTTTGAGGACCCTGATGCATTCAGATCCGCAGTTGAAGGAAGCGATGCACTCTTCTGCGCCGTCGGCACCACAAAGAAAAAGGTGAAGGGCGATATGGATGCCTACCGGAAGGTGGACCATGACATACCCGTTAATGCCGCCAGGTACTGCCGGGAGACCGGTTGCGGGCAATACCTGATGGTATCATCGGTAGGGGCATCATCGAAAACCGGCAACTTCTATCTCAAATTCAAGGGCGATGCCGAAGATGCAATTGCCGATGCGGGAATACCGTCAGTCTCCATTTTCCGACCCTCGATGCTGATGGGGAAGCGAAATGAGTCCCGCCCGGCTGAGGAGATAGCAAAGGTCCTGACATCCCCCCTCTCCTTTCTGTTCCCTGCCAAATACAGGCCGGTCAAAGGGATTGATGTGGCTAGGGCCATGGTGGCCGCAGCGAAAACGGATGTAAAGGGATTCAGGGTTTACCACTACTCTGAGATGATGGATCTCATCAGGAAGCAGAATTAAGGGAGCAATGGCCCGCATAAGAAATTAACCTTATCTGAACCAATGAAACCAGGTCATTTTCCGACATCCACAACAGGTTACACTGTCAGGGAAGCCACGGAAGAGGATTTCCCGGCCATCCTGTCGCTCATCAAAGAACTGGCAGAGTATGAGCGTTCGCCTGATGCGGTAACAAACAGCGTTGAGCAGATGAAGCGTGAGCAGAATCATTTCAGCTGCTTTGTGGCGGAACTGCCCGACGGCACCATCGCGGGTATGGCGCTCTTTTTCACAGCCTACTTCACCTGGGTTGGTAAATCGATTTACCTCGAGGACATCATTGTCAGCCAGGCTTACAGGCAGCTGGGCATCGGCATGGCCCTGATGAAGAGAGTGATCCGCAGGGCGCAGGATGAAAACTGCAAGCGGGTCCGCTGGCAGGTGCTCGACTGGAATGAGCCTGCCATCAGCTTCTACAGGAAATGCGGGGCTGAGATCAGCGGCGACTGGCTTAACTGCACCTTCGACCAAAAGGGTATCGCCCTCTTCAATGAGCTCACTATTACCGGTGAAGCACCGTCTTCTATAGGATGATATCGAGTGGCAGGGAAAGCCACAAAAGGCATATCAATGCATCAGCAGTTTTGTGATCATTAAGATTACTTCTGAAAAGTAAGAACGCAATGAGAATTAGTACCGACAGGACTACCAGGATTACAGTATTAATATCACTTGCTTTCGTACTGAAAGCCGTCAGCAGCTGTATCCAGCCGGTTTTTGATTTCAATTTTGATTTTAATAAAATTGCTGTAACAAACCTCGATAATTCGGCGGTTTATGTCATGCAGAATTACAGGGATACAATGTACAGTTCCGCAATAGCGTTCGAAGTAACCCTTTCAGATGACGATTTTCTGGCTGCAGGTATTGTCCCAAAAGCTGAAACTGCATTTCCGGGCTTCACCCCTGCCACTGCCATGTCACCTGAACCCCTGTATCATCCGAGGCATCATATCACCGCCTTGAGAATTGTGACACTGGAGGAAGTTTCACCTGCCATTCCGGCCGGCAGTGATGTCACCGGGCTTTTCGTGGCATACGTACCCCGTTACTCCGAATCGGCTTTTCTCTATATCAATACAGATGAACTTCTTAAAATGATTAACCGGGATTTTTACCCGGGTGAACCCTCGGTCAGCTTCCAGCTTTTCTGCAAACAGGATATTACAGCCACCAGGGCACAGTTCGCCATCACCGTCACCCTGTCAGATGAGAGCACACTGACTGCACAAACCGGTACAGTCACACTTGTAAGGTCCCGATAGCTAAGACATTATGAGACACCTCACATCAATTCTGCTGGTCCTGCTGCTCGCTATCCCCTGCACCCCCATTTTTTCGCAGGGACGGTTTCTGGAGAAGAAGCAGGTGGCACTTTGGTTCGGCATCAGGGATATAACACGCGACAGCCTGGCAAACAGCACGAATCTCGACTTCCTGA
>CAZHAI010000138.1:0-6071 GCA_964530645.1 uncultured Rikenella sp.
CAACTGCCGACTGGGCATAATTCCCCGGGGTTGTTGATAAATCGGGAAGATTCGCCTTGCCTAATTCTTTATATTTGCCCAAAATTTGGCTTAATGGACGGCAACTATTCTGAGGAGAACATCAGAACCCTTGAGTGGAAGGAGCATATCAGGCTGCGTCCCGGTATGTACATCGGCAAGCTGGGTGACGGCTCATCCCTCGATGACGGAATATACGTCATGCTGAAGGAGGTGATGGATAATGCGGTCGACGAGTATATGATGGGTTACGGCCGCAAGATAGACGTCGGCATTGCAGGGTCAGAGGTGAGGGTACGCGACTTCGGCCGAGGCATACCTCTCGGAAAGGTTCTTGACGTCACCTCCAGGATGAACACAGGCGCCAAGTATGATTCAAAGGCATTCAAGAAATCGGTAGGACTGAACGGAGTTGGTATCAAGGCTGTCAATGCCCTCTCTTCGTCATTCATCCTCAGGTCGTTCCGTGAGAGTCAGCTTAAGGAGATTGAGTTCAGGGCCGGTGAACTGGTGAGGGATGAACCCCTGAAGAGCACCCAGGAGGAGAACGGCACTGAGGTGATATTCACACCTGATGAAGCCATGTTCGGCAAGTTCCACTTCATCTCCGAATACGTCGAGAGCATGATGAAGAATTACTCGTACCTGAACGCAGGTATGATAATCAACTTCAACGGCAACAAGATTGTCTCCCGTAACGGACTGGTCGACCTCCTGAATGACAATATGAACCGTGAAGGGCTTTATCCCATCATCCACCTCAAGGGTGATGATATTGAGATTGCCTTAACCCACGGAATGCAGTACGGCGAGGACTATTACAGCTTCGTCAACGGTCAGCACACTTCGCAGGGAGGGACACACCTGATGGCTTTCCGCGAAGCCATTACAAGGACCGTTAAGGAGTTCTTCAAAAAAGATTTTGATCCTTCGGACATCAGATCCTCAATCATCGCCGCCATCGCTGTAAAAATTGAGGAGCCCATATTCGAATCGCAGACCAAAACCAAACTTGGTTCAAAGGATATGGGTCCGCAGGGACCCACGGTACGCAACTACATTGTTGACTTCATCCGTAAGAATCTTGACGATTTCCTGCATAAGAACGGAGAGACTGCCCGTATCATGCTCAAGAAGATACAGGAGTCGGAAAAAGAGCGCAAGGCGATAAGCTCCATTCAGAAGCTGGCGCGCGAGAGGGCAAAGAAGGTCAGCCTTCACAACCGCAAGTTGCGCGATTGCCGCATACACTACAACTCCAACGACGAGAGGAGGCTCGATTCAACCCTCTTTATCACCGAGGGCGACTCCGCCAGCGGCTCCATTACAAAGTCGCGCAATGTAGAAACCCAGGCCGTGTTCAGCCTCAGGGGCAAGCCGCTCAACAGTTACGGACTGACAAAAAAGATAGTATACGAAAACGAGGAGTTCAACCTCTTACAGGCAGCCCTCAACATAGAAGAGTCCCTTGATGACCTGCGTTACAACTACGTGGTGATTGCAACAGACGCGGATGTGGACGGGATGCATATCAGGCTCCTCCTGCTTACCTTCTTCCTGCAGTTCTTCCCTGATCTGGTGCGAAAGGGACATGTTTATATTCTTCAGACACCCCTCTTCAGGGTCCGCAACAAGAAACAGACCCGCTACTGTTACAGTGACGAAGAGAGGCAGAAGGCAATCAGGGACCTGGGACCTGACCCGGAGATAACCCGTTTCAAAGGACTGGGAGAGATATCTCCAGATGAGTTTGTGCACTTCATCGGAAAGGACATGAGGCTTGAACCGGTGATAATGAAGAAGTCAGACCCGTACACACAGTTCCTTGAATTTTATATGGGAAAGAATACCCCTGAACGTCAGGACTTTATTATTGACAACCTGCGGGTCGAGGAGGAGATCCCCGAAATTGCCCCAGCGTGAGTGAAGGTTGCAGCAGATTATGAAAGAGAGTGATCCTTTTGAACTGATCCCTGACGAAGAAAGCGGGGAGAAGCAAGAAACCAAAACCAGTTTTATACCTGAAGCCCTGCATACAGTCACGGCGCTTTCAGGCATGTACCAGGACTGGTTCCTCGATTATGCGTCTTACGTGATTCTTGAGCGTGCCGTGCCCCATATCTCAGACGGGCTGAAGCCGGTTCAGCGAAGGATCCTGTACTCCATGAAGCGCATGGATGACGGACGCTTCAACAAAGTGGCCAATATAATCGGCCACACGATGCAGTTTCACCCCCACGGTGACGCCTCAATAGGTGATGCACTTGTACAGCTGGGTCAGAAGGAGCTTCTGGTGGAGTCGCAGGGTAACTGGGGAAACATTCTGACAGGCGACGGTGCAGCAGCACCGAGGTACATAGAGGCCAGACTCTCCAAGTTCGCCCTTGAGGTTACATTCAACAGCAAGACTACTGAGTGGATGAGCTCATACGACGGGCGTAACAGGGAACCCGTAACCCTCCCGGTGAAGTTCCCGCTGCTCCTCGCAATGGGCGTGGAAGGAATTGCCGTGGGACTCTCCTCGAAAATCCTCCCTCACAACTTCAATGAACTGGCAGACGCATCGATCAGTTATCTTCAGGGAAAGCCATTCGAGCTGTATCCTGATTTTCCGACATCGGGGATGATTGACGTCTCCAAATACAATGACGGCGCCCGCGGCGGAGTGGTAAAGGTAAGGGCGAGGATCGAAAAGGTTGACAAAAAAGGACTTGTGATCACCGAAATTCCCTTCGGACGTACCACCTCGTCACTCATCGAGTCGATAGTCAAGGCCAGTGACAGGGGCAAGATCAAGATCAAGAAGATAGACGACAACACCGCCGGCGGGGTCGAGATAGTGATACAGCTGCAGAGCGGTGTCTCGCCTGACAAGACAATTGACGCCCTGTATGCCTTCACCGACTGTGAACTTTCAATCTCACCAAACGCCTGCGTCATCACCGGCGAGAACAAGCCTGCATTCATCGGGGTGAGTGACATCCTGAGGCACTCGGCTGACCAGACGGTTAAGCTTCTCACAATGGAGCTGGAGATTCGCAAGGCTGAGCTGGAGGAAGAATGGCATTTCTCATCACTCGAAAAGATTTTCATTGAAAAGCGGATTTACCGTGACATTGAAGAGTCCGAGACCTGGGAGGCGGTGATCGCAGCCATTGACAAGGGTTTGAAACCGTATAAAAAGCTCTTCAGGCGTGAGATCACCCGTGATGACATAATCAAGCTTACCGAGATCAAGATCAAGCGGATCTCCAAATACGACTCCTCACGGGCCGATGAGCACATCAAAGGTATTGAGGGCGAACTTGAAGAGGTGGCAAGTCACCTTGCCAATATCGTTCCCTATGCAATCAACTACTACCGCCAGATTAAAAAGAAGTACGGTAAGAACAAGGAACGTAAAACTGAGATAAGGAGTTTTGAAACCATAGAGGCATCCAAGGTGGTTGCAATGAACGCCAAGCTTTATGTGAATCGCCTGGAGGGTTTCATCGGAACGGGCCTGAAGAAAGATGAGTTCGTATGTGACTGTTCGGATATCGATGATATTATTGTGATAAGGAAGGACGGCACCTACCTGATCACAAAGGTTGCCGAGAAACAGTTCGTGGGGAAGGATGTCATTCATGTCCAGGTATTCCTCAGGAACGATAACCGTACAATTTACAATATTGCCTACCAGGACGGCCGTGACGGTCCGATTTATATCAAGCGCTGTGCACTCACCGGTCTGACGCGCGACAAAGAATACAATCTTGGAAGGGGCACGGCCGCCACAAGAATTCTCTATTTCAGTGCCAACCCCAACGGTGAGGCAGAAGTAATCAGGGTATACCACAAACCCAAAGCCAGGTTGAAGAAGCTGACCTTCGATTTTGATTTCGGTGAGCTTGCAATCAAGGGACGCGGTTCGATGGGTAACATACTCACGAAGAACCCGGTTCATAAAATCACTCTCAAGGAGAAAGGCCTCTCCACCCTGGGAGGACGTAAGCTGTGGTTTGATGATGCGGTGATGAGGCTGAACGCCGACGGCAGGGGCAAATTCCTCGGAGAGTTCGCATCTGAAGAGCAACTTCTTGTTGTCACCAGGGGAGGATGGTACCGGACCTCCGGTACGGATCTCTCCCTGCATTTCGAGGATGACCTTCTGCTTCTGGAGAAGTACGGTGAATCGAGGATATTCTCAGCGGTATACTGGGACCAGGAACAGGAATTTTATTATGTCAAGCGGTTCGCCTTCGAAGAGTCGGAACGTCTGCAGTGTTTTATCTCTGACACTGAGGGCTCCAGGCTGGTAAGCCTCACCGAGGTGGAATACCCCCGTCTTGAGTTAAAATTCGGAGGGAAAAACGAGGGGAGAAAGCTGGAGATAATCGAGGTGGCTGAGTTCATTGGCGTAAAGAGCTTCCGTGCAAAGGGCAGGCGGCTCTCCAACTACAGCGTGGCGGATATACGAGAGCTCGAGCCCGTGGTCAGGAGCGAGGCAGCTCCTTCTCTTCCGGCTGCTGAAAACGGAGACGAGACGGATGGCCCGACGCATGAGCCTCTTCCGGATGATCCCGCCCAGATGAAACTAGACCTTTAGACAGTCGTGAATATCTACCTGATCGGGTTTATGGGCAGCGGTAAAAGCTCTGCCGGCAAGAGGATTGCGGCACTGCTCAGGTGGAAATTTGCAGATATTGACAGGCTGGTCGAGGAAAAGGAGCGTATGACTGTCCCTGAGATTTTTACCGTCAGAGGAGAAGAGTATTTCCGCCAGGCTGAATCAGGAGCTCTCAGGGAGGTTTCGGGCAGCACCAGGATGGTTATAGCCTGCGGTGGAGGCACTCCCTGCTCTTCTGATAACATGAAGACAATGAAATCAACCGGGGTGACGATTTATCTCAGGCTCTCTGAGGCGGATCTCGTGTCACGCCTGAAACGCTCAAGGAACGAAAGACCACTCCTGAAGGGTGCTGACCCGGAGGAGCTCGGACGGAGGGTAAGTGACCTGCTCCGCAGCAGGAGTCCCTGGTATGAACAGGCTGACCTCATCATCGATGCCGGAAATACGGACGATGAAGAGATGACCGCGCTGATAGCTGCGACTGTCAGGTCAAAAGGAGCCTACTTGTAGATTCAGTTATTATTTCTTATCTTGGATAAGTAAGTCTGTACCTAATCCGGAATATGTCAAAACCCTTTACGGCAACGAGAACCGGTCCCGGGCTGGTCTTCCGGTCAGCGCTGGCCCTGATGGCGATAACTAACGCCATCATGGTTGCTGCCCTGACAGATCTTTCCCTTTTCCGTTCAACACCTTTGCTCTATACAGTAATACTCCTTGTAATTGTAACAGGGTCAGGGTTGCTGGTCAGAAACCGATTTTATATTCCTGTTCTCAGAAAACTCAGACTGCCCGGCAAGCTGCTGCTGGCACCCCTTGCACTACTTGCTTTTACGGCTCCGGCCGCAATAATCTGTATCTATTATGACCTGACAGGCAGAGAAACTTTGCTTCTGCTTTCCGACCTCCTCACATCATTTGGTGCAGCATATTATCTCTCATTTATGGCAGTGGTCACACTGCCTGCAATGTGCTCGGTACACTCACTTGCCTGCGACAAAATCAGGCATGGAGTAGCGGGCGATGAAAGTGACCCGTGGCTGATAACCATTGTCGTATCTGCAATTCTGGCAGTGATACTGGTGGTTGCATTTCGCCTTACCGGCATACGTTTATCAGGAGCAGTCTATTTTCTGCCTCTGGCTGCAATAATATTGATGTTTCTGGATATAGCAATAGTGGCTGACTTCAGGATCCGGCTATCCGGCTGGCTGGCCGGTCTCCCGGCTCCTCAGGAGAGTAATCCGAAGCAGCCGGACAGCCCTTCAAAGGCTGAAGGATTCAGAAGTGTGATGCAGGTGGCGGACCACTACCTTGACTTAATCGCCGGCAGGCTTGATTACCTGAAAAATCATGCAGGGGACACCTATGCAGCAGAGCTGACAACTATCGCCGCCAGGACATTTGATCCGGGCCTGATACCGGCCATGAAGGTCATCGC
>CAZHAI010000139.1:0-6063 GCA_964530645.1 uncultured Rikenella sp.
GCCCTGTCGCTTTCCTTGTGCCTCAGCCTGCCCACACCCCTGATCCTGGTCACGCCGTCACAACTGGCCGCCAGCGCTGCCAGCGGAGGAAACAGGTCAGGAGAGTCGGTGGCATCAAACGTGAATGCACTTAATCCGGATATCTGGGCTGTAATGCTTCCTGATTCCACCTCAAGTGAAGCTTCCGCATCTCTGAGTGCCTGCAGAATTGCCCTGTCAGCCTGCAGGCTGTCGGGACTGAGGTTGCTGACCGTCACCCTCCCCCCTGTCGCACCGGCGACGAGCATGAGGGATGCCGCGCTCCAATCGCCCTCCACGGTCAGTTCATGCGGTATGTAATGCTGGTTTCCGGGTATGACGAACGTTCTGTAACCTTCATTCAGGACGCTGATACCAAATTCAGACAGGATGCCCAGCGTAAGGTCTATATATGGTTTGCTTGTAAGGTTTGCCACCTCAAGCCTGCTTTCCGCCCCTGCCACCGGCAACGCCATCAGCAGCCCGGTAAGCAGTTGTGATCCCGCTGACCCGTCAATAAATGCCCTGCCTGCCCTGAGCTCCCCGGTGAGCTTCACCGGCAACAACCCTCCGGAGGTCTCAACATTGACTCCCAACTGGCTCAGTGCCTCGCTGATCATAGTTACAGGCCTTCGGGCAAGTGATCCCTCCCCGGTAAGGGTCACGCTTCCGGAGAGGAGTGCCGCCAGCGGTGCAAACATCCTCAGAGCCAATCCCGACTCCGAACAGTTGAGCGTCAGCGGACCCCCTGGCACCATGCCGGTAATAACAGTGATCCGGTCACTTTCCCTGTGAACCGTCGCGCCAAGCTCAACAGCAATCCTAATGGCAGCAAGTGAGTCATTGCAGTATGACGGGTTTCGGATAACGGTAGTGCCACCTGTAAGAATTGCTGCTGCAATAGCCCTCTGCGTCAGGCTTTTGCTTGAAGGTGCCTCAACTGAACCTCTCAGGTCTGACGGGTTGACTGTAATATTCATCTAAGCAATTATTCCTGGTTGGACAGAATCACATGCTAAATTACTCTTCTTTCATCACCCTCATCTGGTGGGTGATGGATTCCTGGTGAATTGCCTCCAGGAAGTTATGTATGAATTCCGGAGTAAGGCCTTTCCTCACCCCCTTGTCTACGGCATTGTCCGTGACCTCCTTCCACCTCGAGCTTTGCAGAATTGTTATATTGTGTTCCTTTTTGAACCGGCCGATAGTCTCAGCCACCTGCATCCGGCTCTCCAGAATGTCAAGAAGCAGGTTGTCATAGACATCTATCTGGCTGCGCAGGTCCTCGATTGTCTCCAGATATTCCGGGTCATCGGAGGTGGGCGATCTAAGTACCAGATTGCCAAGCACAATCATCAGTTCAACCGGGGTGAGCTGCTGCTTCCTGTCGCTCAGTGCACTTGGAGGGTCAATATGCGACTCTATCATCAGGCCGTCATAATTCAGGTCCATCGCCTTCTGCGAGAGGTCGGCAATGAATTCCCTGTCTCCACCCATGTGACTCGGGTCACAGAGCATCCCGATGCCCGGGATCCGCTGGCGAAGTTCCACAGCAATCTGCCAGCGTGGCTGGTTGCGGAATGAGCATTTCTCCCAGGTGGAAAAGCCCCTGTGTACTGCAGCCAGCCGGGTTATGCCGGCACGACTGATGCGCTCAATGGCTCCGATCCACAGCTCCAGGTCAGGGTTAACCGGATTCTTCACAAACACCATCACATCAGAGTCTTTAAGTGCTGAAGCTATCTCCTGAAGTGCAAACGGATTGACGCTTGTTCGCGCTCCGATCCAGACGGCGTCCATTCCGTGCTTGAGAGCCTCATAGACATGCTTCTCCGTAGCCACCTCAACTGCAACGGGAAGCCCAAACTCCTCCCTGACCCTCTTCAGCCATTTCAGTCCGGGTGATCCGATGCCTTCAAACTGCCCGGGACGGGTACGAGGCTTCCAGATTCCTGCGCGGTAGATGTCAACCCGTCCCGAAGCGACAAGTGCCTCAGCTGTTGTCATTACCTGCTCCTCGCTCTCTGCGCTGCATGGCCCTGCAATGAGGAGAGGACGTTTCTTAAAGACAGGCCATTCCTCAATTGGAGAGATATTCAGCCTGCTGCCTGTTTGTTTTGTGGTCATTGTGAGATTGTCAGGATTCATTGTATTGCTGGATTTTCATTTAAGGATATTCCCGATCTGGTTGGCAGATGTCATCAGCTGCCTGAGGGCCTCACTGTTGCCTGTCTCGATGTGCTTCCGGAAGAGGCGCATTTTATCAATGTATGTATCGATAACCTCCAGGATAGGACCTGCGTTGCCTGTGAAAATCGGTGCCCAGGTCTCGGCACTGCTCTTGGAGAGACGCACTGTGCTCTCGAACCCGCCTGCAGCCAGCGACATGATGTTTCGTGTATCCCTCTCCTTATCAAGTACGCAGAGAGCCAGCGCGAAAGATGTAATGTGCGATATATGAGAGACATATGCTACATGTATATCGTGCTCACGGGAATCCATATACTGGATTTTCATATTGAATGACTGTAGCAGGGCGGTAATCAGCTCAAGGGCATCAGCATCACTTTTCTCAGGGTCGCAAATGATGGCGATCCTTTCGTTGAAGAGCTTGTCGACAGCCGCAGCCGGTCCCGAATGTTCCGTTCCTGCCATCGGATGTGCTGCCACATACCTGCCGCGTGCGGGATGGCTATCAGCCACGTCAGTGATGTCAGCCTTTGTCGAGCCCATATCAGTCACCACCTTGCCTGTGCCAGCGATCATGTCAAGGATACCGGGCAGAAGCCGGCAATTCACGTCCACCGGAGCGCAGAGAATAATAATATCAGACTGCGCTACGGCCTCGTCCAGCGGGAGAAATTCATCAGCCAGTCCGCGGTACATGGCGATTGTGCAGTGGTGGGGATTGGCGTCAACCCCTGTGATCCTTCCGGTGAAGCCGTTGAGTCTCAGGCTTCTCGCCATTGACCCCCCTATCAGGCCCAGGCCGGTGATGCAGATGTTTGCAGACATGCTATTTCAGTTTTTTATCAGATGATCAGTTTTTACCCCCGTTTTTATCCGCTGCAACGCTTTGCCGATAATTTCTTCAGTTGCGCACAGCGAAATTCTTATGTGACACCTGCCGTTATCCCCGAACACCGACCCGGGCGTCACAAAGAGATGATTCCTGTGCAGAAGCTCTTCAGTCAGCTCTTCTGCATTGCTGTAACGGCCGGGAATTTTTCCCCAGAGGAAGAGCCCCGACTGGGAAGTATTATAGCTGCAGCCGAGCTCATCCATTATCTCCTCCACGAATCTGCGACGCCGGCTGTAAACTTCATTCAGCCCTGCATACCACTCATCCGGCGATGACAGTGCCATGGCTGCAGCCTCCTGCAGAGGCTTGAACATGCCTGAATCCATGTTGCTCTTGACCCGAAGGATGTCATCGATATATCGACTGTGGCCGGCAACCATGCCGATCCTCCAGCCGGCCATGTTATGCGATTTGCTGAGCGAGTTAAGTTCAAGAGCCGTACTCATTGATCCCGGTACCGACAGGATGCTCAGGTGGTCACCGTTCAGTATGAAACTGTAGGGGTTGTCATTGCAGAGCAGGATGTGGTTCCTGAGGGCAAAGCTGACAAGCTCACCAAACAGCTCCCGTGTTGCTTTTGCCCCGGTGGGCATATGGGGATAGTTGATCCACATAATCTTAACCTTATCAGTACCCGCTGCCTCAATGGCTCTGATGTCAGGTAACCAGCCGGTCTCCTCAGTGAGGTCATACTTCCTGACCACCCCGCCCGTCAGGCTGGCAGCTGCAGCATATGCGGGGTAGCCGGGATCAGGTACCAGCACCTCGTCGCCCGGGTCAAGGAAGGCCATACTGATATGCATGATTCCTTCCTTAGACCCAATAAGCGGCAGTATCTCTGAGGCAGGATCCAGTTTCACAGCGAAATACCTCCCGTACCAATCTGCAAACGCTTTGCGCAGCGTCGGTATGCCCCTGTAGCCCTGGTATCCGTGGTTGCCGTTCCCTGACGCACTGCGCGCAAGTTCGGCCGTAACCTCCGGTGCCGGGACCAGGTCAGGGCTCCCTATGCCCAGATTGATTACATCGGCTCCCTCCTGACGCATACGGGCAATCTCCGCCAGCTTGGCCGAGAAATAGTATTCATTCACCAGCCCGGTGCGTGATGCTGCTATTATCAGTGGATTATCCATATTCTCTTTTGTATGACTAGTTTTTTCCAGTTTCGTATGGCATTGGCCCGTGCCTGAACTCACCAACGATCTCCAGCCCCTCCGTTAGCGGACGGATGGCATCAAGCGCCTGGTGGTATCTGTTGTAATCGCTGTAAATCAGATCAATATGAAACATGTACTCCCATGGCCTCCCGACAATCGGCAGCGACTGGATCTTTGTAAGGCTGATCTGATAGAATGCCAGCACTGACAGCACCTGAGAGAGCGAGCCTACCTTATGTGGAAGAGAAAAGCAGACCATCGCCTTGTCGGATCCAGCCGGCTTTTCACTGTTTTCTGCAGCTGTGGCACTTCCTGAGATGATCAGGAAACGGGTGAAATTCAGGCTGTCATCCTCGATTTCCTTCTGCAGTATCGCCAGGCTGTAGATGCCGGCAGCGCTGCTGCTGGCAATGGCCCCTGATCCGTAATGATGCTCCTCGCTTATGATCCTGGCGCTCAGTGCTGTGTCAACAGCCTCGACCACCTTCACTCCGCGCTGCCTCATCTCATTGACAAAATTAGAACACTGCTGAATGGCCATGGGGTGAGAGTGGATCTCCCGGATATCCGACATTTGCTGACCTGGCAATGCCACAAGGTTCTGCCTGACGCGAATGCAAATCTCCCCTGTTACCGGCAGTCCGGAGCGGCGTAAAAGCTCATAGTTTGGCAGTATGCTTCCAGCCACAGAATTCTCGAAGGCAACTATTCCGTTGTCAGCCCTGCCATCTGAAAGCAACTTGAAGAGTTCACTGAAGGTGTCACACGGCACAACTTCAATCTCGCTGTCACTGAAATATTCCACAGCAGCTATCTCATGAAAGGATCCCCTGATACCCTGGATGGCGACGGTAATTTTCTTTCTTTCCTTTTTCATTTCGCTATACGCAAAAAAAAAGTCCCGCTTTCACGGGACCTGCTTCATCATATTCTACTTCTTATTCAGACATACAACTATTCGGTCCCTTTTGCCGTGCGGTAAAAGAAAAAATAAAACGAATAGTTGTATTTGTAATTGGTGTTCATGATTTCAATGTAAAAGTAGTGAATATTTCATAATGAATCATATTTAACTGATGTTTTTAAAAAATCACCCCGATGTAGAGGCTCCAAGCTCTGTTTTCGAGCTCTTATAAATCTATACTGAAGCTCTACAAATTGTATTATATCTCTATATAATACACTACATATATCTTCTTTCAAGTTTCTAAATAAATGATATACAAGTAATAACAATTATCAAATAACTCTACAGAACTCCTTGGCACTTCCGACAGAACTATATGAGGAAAGTTTGCATTCAGTAAAGTTAATGATCTAACTTTGGCGTTCAACTATAGTGTTACAGGATGGCTTTTTTCAAAAACGCAACCAGTGTGATCAATGCGATCGAGACTTTCTTCAATACGATTGACGAAGGTGTTCTTGTCTTCAAGGAGGGTGTCACCAACTACCTGCACGGGAATCAGGAGGCTTTCAACAACAACATAGCCAATATGGCCAAGCTTGAAGCTGATGCTGACAATCTGAGGCGCGACATAGAGAACAAGCTTTACGCCCACTCGCTTATGCCGCAGGTCAGAGGAGACATATTAAGGTTGCTTGAGGAGATGGACAATATTATAGACACAGCCAAGAAGAATCTTTTCCAGTTTGACGTGGAGGTTCCGAATATTCCGGCCGAGATGAACCAGGATCTCATCCTTCTTACGGATATGTGCGTTTCATCGGTTTCTGCTGTAATTCCTGCGGCCAGGGCCTACTTCAGAACCCCTGAAACTGTGAAGGATCAGATACACAGGGTTT
>CAZHAI010000140.1:0-6046 GCA_964530645.1 uncultured Rikenella sp.
ATCCTTCACAGTGAAAGCCAGTCCAAAAAGCTGCACCCCTGCCTGCGGTTCAAGTGAGTTGCTGCTGCCCAGGCCGTCGATGAAATTTTCCAGCCACTCGCCGTCTTCAAGAAAGGCTACTGTTGAGTCGGATATTACCCCTCCTGTGAAGAGATCCGAGAAACTCAGGAAGTTGTTGTCAATTCTGACTGAAACATCCGAAATCCCCGGAAGACCGAGATAGAACCTTCCCGTTGGTTTCAGGGCAGGATTCAGGGTGGACGCCTGAGGAATATTCATGAAGTAGAGAGTCTGGCTCGTCTGCGCATGGCTGGTAAATGCTGCAGTCAGCAGCACAACCAGCATAAGAATCATCCTTTTCATATTTATGGGTTATTTTGAACCTGTAATTAGTTCGTAATTATTAAGATAGGTATCATCTTCGCTTAAAATGAGATTCCAGGTACTCTTATTTGTCACTCTTCCGGCATTGAAGTATGGTCCTGACCTGCGCGGGAACCCTTTGACGGCGGTGCCGTTTCTGCCTGCCAGGTGAAGCATCCCGCTGCCGGCATCATACACTGCAGTTCTCCTCTCGCCGGCCCCGGTGTTCAGGATGAACGGCCCGTTCAGGCTACCGCCTCCGATGCCGTAAGTCCACATCTGCCTGCCGTTTCCGTCAAAGGCCCTGAGAGTCCCCTGGTCAATCGTTAGGCGGTCGGTCACATTATCTCCGTCTATATCCGCAAAGTCAGACCTGTGTCCGGCAGAGATTCCTCTCAGCGTATCTTTTTTTACCGAGCCGTCGAACAGAAGCCTGACTGTTGCTCCGTCAGGGGCGGAAAATATTATTGCGGGCTCGCCGCTGCCGGTAAGTCTTGCTGCCGATCCCGGGGCCTTCATGAGCGGCTCCTGGTGAGCCACCCTGATGTTTCCGGTGCGGTCAAGCAGATAAACGGTCTGGTCATCAGCCACAAAGAGATAATCCTTGCCCCTGACCCTGAAGAAAGCCACCGGATCGGTCACCTTGCCGCGTGCAGTGAAGAGATTCCATCCCTTTACGGGCATCCCCGAACGGTCATAGGCATATATCCTGTGATCCTCTCCTGCTATGAAGAGCCTGTAATCCTTATTGTTCTCGTAATCAAACACGGCAAGTGCATTTGATGCAGGTGACCGCATCTTCATCGGGAACTTGTCAACATAGTTTCCGTTTCGGTCAACAAGATGCAGATAATCATGCCCGGCAAACAGGAGCTGAAGCTTTCCGTTCCTGTAATAATCAATCATGAAGATGTCTCCGGTTATCTTCTCCCTGATGGCGGCTTTCCATAAAATCTTGCCCGATGGGCTGATCAGGTAGATATTGTTGTTTTTATCCTGTGTGAATATCTCGGTTGCACCGGTATTGTGGTTGGTAAAGAAGAACGGCCTGATCACGGGTTCAGCATCGAGCTTCACCTTCCAGAGCAGCTTCAGGCCGGCAGTGTCTGTACCGGGTGTAGCGGTCTGGCCGGCTGCTGCGGAAGCGTCCGCTGCAACACTCCCCGTGGCTGTGGCTCCCGCCGGCAGCCCCGGCTGTCTCTCTCCGGCATTGTATCTCACCGAAAGACTCATGTAGACCATGTCATTGCTCGGGGTAAGGCTTATCCCGGCCCCGCTGATGCCGGAGAGGGTCCTGTCAGTCAGGGTGGCTGCCGCTTCAGGTGTGAGATACCCGGAGACAAGTGACCTGAGAGCACTGCCCGATGACCAGAAGAGGAAAGAGCTCTTCGTAGGCATTGTCTTCTCCATCTCCCTGAAGTCAGGGTCATTGATAAGTGTATTTTCATTGTCCGATTCCCTGAGCACTCTTGCCAGGGCTTCGGGTGAACCCGAAAAGATCATGTATGACCTTGCGAATGTAACCCATTCATCCTTTGTTCTGCCTCTCTCGGAGCCTGCCAGGATAGAAGCCACACCAGTGAATGGCATTCGGTACAGAGTCGCCTCATCACCGTCTTCTTCTGTGGCTGATGCCACGAAATGGCTCTCCCTCAATCCCATCGACCGGTACTTGGCTGTCAGTCGCTCCCGCAACACCCTCTCTGCAGACTCGCGGTCGGTCATTCTGAAAATCCTTATGCTCTCCGGGCCTTCACTGAGGGATATAAGTGCCTCAGTCACCTCCGACCCTGTATAAGGGCTCAGCATGAGTGCTAGGTCAGTTGAATTTATTGAGGCAGGATCTGTTGCGGTTTCCCCGGTGAGCATTGCGCGGCGCATCACGGTACGGTAGCTGAGGGTGTTCACCGGCAGCAACTCGTGCACCCCGCATTCAGCAGGAACTACATCCCTCAGGCGGTCAGCGCCTGTGCCTGCCCCTGCAGTGGAGAGGAAGCCGCTGACATATATTCCATCCTCCGCAACTTTAAGATCCCCACCGCCGGCGATGGCTGCATTTGTGACGGCGGCGATATCTTCTGGGTCAATAAATGATTTGATAAATCCGGGAAGGTTCCTGAACAGAAGGAAAAGGTTGTCGGCATCCTTGCCCGCTGAATTTACTACAGTCGAAAAACCTTGCTGATGGCGTATGTCGGAGCCCGCACTCCGGTTGTCCATGGCAGCGGTAACCAGGTTCTCCGATGGAGTGATTATCATGATGCCGGATGTGAGCGCCAGGTAAACTGTCTTCTTTTTGCTCCCCCTCGTAAAGGTGACAGTGAAGGTACGTGTGCCGCCAAGGTCACGCCTGTCCGTCACGGCTCCGCCTGACTGGCTGCAGAGCGCTGCAAGCTTCCTGGCAGTGAAGGCCGGACCTATGCTCATCACTGCAAGCGGAACAGGGCGATTCTGCCCGGCCATATGAAAGGAGATTATCATCCTGCGGTTGCTTATCAGCTCCCGCACCTCCCTGCCCCCGGTGACACTGTCCAGAGCTGAGGCGGACTCGATAAGCGATGAGGCCCACTCCATACCGGAGAGCCCGTAAAGGATCCCGGCAGGATCAGTGATGCGTGTAAGCAGCTCAGGAAAATCATTGGTCTCAACAATGAAAAAAGCATCGGCGGGCACCGCCTCCCAGGGATCAATCACAACAACCTGCTTCTCCCTGCGGATAAAGAAAGCCGCCACAACCAGCGCCGTGGCAAGAACCCCAACCAGAATGATGCCCGTCTTCTTCCTCACAATTTTCCTTTAAGGTATACAACATCAAAAATATAAAATATTAATTTGCCCCCGCAAAGAGTTTGACAGACAGGCCCGATGTGCCGATAAACATGTTCGCACCGGATGTGTATGGAACGTTTTTTGTACTCAAGTTCGATTCAAACACCTGTTAACTGATGAGGAAATATATATTTCTGCTGTTTTTTCTTTTGCCGTTACTGAACCTGACGGCCCAGACTGTTACTGTTATTGATGCCGAAGAGGGCAAACCCATTTCCGATGTGGCCGTCTACAACGAAGCAAAAACCCAGTTCGGTTACACAAGCCCCTCGGGCAAAGTGAGCCTCTCAGGGTTCAGACAGGGAGAGCCGGTCTATTTTCAGCACTTCTCCTATGAGAGGGTCTCTGCCACCCCGGAAAAGCTGAAGGCGTCCGGATGGGTGGTGCGGCTGAAGACGAAAACCTTCGAGGTGGAGGAGTTTATCGTATCCGCCAACCGCTGGGAACAGAAGTCAGATGAGGTCCCAAACTACATAAGCGTGGTTGCACAGCCTGTGGTCAGGATAATGAATCCCCAGACGGCTGCTGACCTGGTTTCGCTGGGAGGCGACGTCTTCGTTCAGAAGAGTCAGCTTGGGGGAGGCAGCCCGATGCTGAGAGGCTTCGCCACCAACAGGATACTGATAAATATCGACGGCGTACGCATGAACAACGCAATCTACCGCGAGGGAAACATCCAGAACGTCATCTCACTTGACCCGAACATCATTGAACGTACCGAGATCATCTTCGGTCCGGGCGCGACAATGTACGGCAGTGATGCACTAGGAGGTGTGATGGACTTCCATACAAGGAGAGCGCTCTTCTCCACCGGCGACTCCCTCTTCCTGAAGGCAGAGGGGATGGTCAGATGGTCATCGGCTGCCGGCGAGCAGACTTACCACGCTGACTTCAATGCCGGTGGGAGACGCATCGCATTCCTCTCCTCTGTAACATGGTCCGACTTCGGTGACCTTGTAATGGGCTCAGTTTCGCACCCCGAATATCTCCGCAATGAGTACCAGCAGCGTTTCGGCAACCGCGACAGTATCGTGATGAACCAAAACCCGCGCATGCAGGTGGCTACTGGTTACAGCCAGCTGAACACAACCAACAAGTTCCGGTTCAAGGTGGGAAAGGACTTCGACATTGACCTTGCACACCACTACTCGCGCATCTCCGATGTGCCCCGGTATGACCGTCTGATACAGGTGAAGAACAGCACGCTGAGATACGGCGACTGGTACTACGGGCCACAGGTATGGATGATGACAAACTCCACCGTCAGATACAACAGGTCCTCCGCACTGTTTGACGAGGCGAGGCTGACGGTTGCCAGGCAGGACTACCGTGAGAGCCGGCACGACAGGAAAATAAATGACGTGAGCCTCAACGAACAGTTCGAAAAGGTGGGAATATGGTCTGCAAACCTTGATTTTGACAAAACATCAGGGGAAAACGATAACCTTATTTACTATGGGGCAGAGTATGTAATGAATAACATAAGCAGCACGGCTGATGTGAAGAACGTCATCACAGGTGAGACTGTGCCCGCAGGGTCACGTTATCCGAACGGAAGCAACATCTACAACAGCTTCTCTGTTTACGGTGGCTACAAGTTCAACCTGAGCAGCAAGTTAACCGTCAGCACCGGTGCGAGGTTCAATTTTGTCAGCCTCAATTCAGAGATTGCCGACAACTCATACTACAATTTCCCGTTCACCACAATTGAGTCGGCCAACAGTGCACTCACCGGCGCTGCAGGTGCTGTTTACAGGCCTGACGGACGTACCGAGCTGACCCTTAACCTCTCCACCGGCTTCAGGGCGCCAAACCTTGACGACCTGGGCAAAGTGTTTGAATCGGCCCCCGGGGTGCTGGTTGTGCCTAATCCTGCCCTCAGGCCGGAATATCTGTACAACATTGATCTGGGAGCATCGAGGGAGTTTGGAGAAATGCTGCTGGCAGACGCCTCCATTTTCTTCTCATATCTTGACAATGCTATGGTGCGCCGTGAATTCCTCTTCAACGGTCAACCTACCTTTGTCTTCCAGGGAGAGGAGAGCCAGGTGTATGCAATGGTCAACGCCGGCTACGCCATCGTCTACGGCACCCAGGTGAAGGCTGAGCTGCGCCCTGCTTCTTTCATCAGGATCAAGTCCTCCCTGACGCTCACCGGCGGTCATGACAACGAGAACGAACCTCTCAGGCATGTGCCGCCACTGTTCGGGGCAACGCATGTGATCTTTGAGCGCTCCAGGTTAAAGGCTGACCTCTACGCTGCCTACAATGGCAGGATTACATACGGGAATCTGGCGCTGAGCGAGAGGGACAAAGCATACATGTACGCTGAGGACAGCGATGGCAATCCCTGGTCGCCGGGCTGGTTCACCCTCAACTTCAAGACCTCGTATAATATCAGCAACAGGGTGGACCTGATGGCCGGGGTGGAGAATATTTTCGATCTCAGGTACAGACCTTACTCTTCAGGTATTGCCGCCCCCGGCCGCAATTTCGTCATCTCTGCCAGGATCAGGATCTGATTCCGGGGCGATGATGCCGGATCACCGGGGTTGATCCTCTACGAGGAAATTAATATTTATCATCTTGTTCTACAATGCTTTATGCGCTACGCGCAATCCATTGGGCGAAATCCCCTGTACGCTCTGTGCACAATCCTTTGGCCGTAGGCCATAAAGCATTGTAGATAAGAAGCACAGAACCAATTTTTGGCCGTAGGCCATAAAGAATTGTAGAGATTGCAGATGGATGACATCCCCCCAACATTGGCCGTAGGCCATCAAGATTTGTAGAGATTGCAGATAAGAAGCACAGAACCAATTTTTGGCCGTAGGCCATAAAGAATTGTAGAGAT
>CAZHAI010000141.1:0-6020 GCA_964530645.1 uncultured Rikenella sp.
GTTTAGTAACAGGATATTATCAAATTCCGGTAATTATGAAAAAACCTCTACTGATAACATTGTTAGTTCTGGCAGTACTGCTCTTAATACCGGCTGTGAGCTTTATCAGATGGGCTTTCCAGGAAAAGAAACCTGTCGATGTTGTCATACTTGACAAGACAGTACCGACACTTGACAGACTGGGTCACCGCTCATTTGTCTACATCCTGACTAACGCTAGATATGTAAGGGGAGAAAAGGGTGGCAGCTATTCAGCAAACAAGGACTATTACGGCTTCGAACCACTCAGACCCGTGAGGGAGAAACAGTTCAGGAAAAGGGACTTCCGCCTGACCGAACTGATTGACCTGGCAGATAAGAATGACGTATTGTATTACACTGACACTTACGGTGTGTTCTTCAACGACTGGTACCAGGGGATAAAGAAGACACGCAGGTCAAGGAAGCTTTATGGCGGCCTCAACAACAACGATTATCTCCTTATGGTGGAAATGAAAAAACGGGATAAGCTGGTTCTCGTTGAATACAATACATTCGATTATCCTACGGCGGGACTTGAGAGATTCAAGACAGAAGAGCTTCTCGGAATTGCTTCGAAAGGCTGGATGGGACAGTACTACAAGTCGCTCGATACCGTATCACAGCAGGGCGTGCCTGCCTGGATGCCGGCTCTCTACCGTAAACAGTACCGCGAACCATGGACCTTCACCAAACCGGGAGTTGTACTGCTCAGGGAGAATGGCATCATAGTGCTGGAGGAGGGTAAACATCTTGCCTCAGCATTGCCGGTCATCAGAACAACAGGACCATCAGCAGAGAGGTTCGGGCTTCCCGAGACGGTTGCCTTTACCAATAGCTTCGATATCATAGACCCGGGAAGGAACAACGTAGTTTCCGAATTCGTCCTGAATACAACTCCTTCGGGTGATACACTGCTGGCAGTCAACGATCTGCAGGCTGTATTCCCCGCAGTCACACAGGAACCTCTCACTCAGAAAACCTATTACTTCTCAGGCGATTTCGCAAACAATAATATACCCTTCTGGACAGCCAGGATTAAGAACATCCAGAAAGGAGCGAAGAGTTTTCTTTATTCTGAAAAGCCGGATGATCCGAAAAGATTCTTCTGGCTGTACTACAAACCGCTCATTACATCCATCTTCGCGGAATACCAGGCAGAACATGCCGGAAAGTAGTACAATGACAAACAGCAGAAAAACAGGTCCACGGGCCTGTTTTTTTATTTATGGCGGTATCGTCGTGTTTGCTGCTGAACACATCATTACCGTCGCTGTTTTATAAAGGTAACTTCATATCTTTATGTGCAGATTTGCAGCAATGAAAGCAACAATAGTACAGTGCGGGATTAAGTGGGAGGACAGGGACTCCAGTCTCGCGCATATCTCAGCCCTGCTTGATGCAGCTCCTCCCGGAGGGGGGATTGTGGTGCTGCCCGAGATGTTCTCCACTGGCTTTACCATGAATCCGGCACCCCTTGCAGAAGGGATGGACGGGCCAACCGTAAGGTGGATGAAGGAACGGGCCGCCAACGGAGGGTATGCCCTCTGCGGATCGGTTATCATAGGAGAGGAGGACAGGTATTATAACCGCCTGATATTTGTGACTCCAGTTGGGGACGTGACATTCTACGACAAGCGGCACCTCCATACAATGAGCGGGGAACATACTGTATACAGTCGTGGCAATAAGCGGGTTGTGGTGACTTACCGCGAGTTCAGCTTCAATCTTCAGGTTTGCTATGATCTGCGCTTTCCGGTATGGTCAAGGAACCGCGGCGACACCGATGTAATAATATATTCGGCCAACTGGCCTTCGGTCCGCAGCTCTGTCTGGAAGGCGCTGCTGGTAGCCAGGGCAATAGAGAACCAGTGTTACGTCATTGGAGTGAATCGCGTGGGCGCCAATCCCGACGGCACTTCATATACCGGCGATTCGGCCATTGTAAGCCCGAAAGGTGAGCTTATGGCTTCTCTCGGGCCAGGCGCCGAGGGCGTTGTTTCGGCGATGCTCTCACGTGAGGTGCTTGACAAGTACCGTGAGGATATGCCCATCTGGCGGGATGCGGATGCATTTACGATTTTGTGATTTACGATTTGCGATTTGCTATTTTGGGCAGGCCATCAGGATTTGTAAAAGCAGGACATGAAATCTTCAGCCTCTGAGAGCAGCGAGGAGCACTTCTGCAGGATGAAGTGCTACCCTGCCCGTACCGTCCTTGACATGATGCCGGCAGCTGGTGCCGGGGGCGCAGATGATGGTTCCGGCAGATGCAGACCGTACATCTGGGAAAAGAACCAGTTCACCAACCTTCTGCGCGAGCTCAAAATGCTCTTTTTCATACCCGAACGCCCCCGCCATACCGCAACAGCCAGACGGTATCTCCCTTACCTTATAGTTTACCGGAATACCGAGGGCAGCCAGCACCGGTGCCGAAGTGGTGATCGCTTTTTCCTGGCAGTGAACATGTACCAGCACCTCTGCAGGCTCACGGGTGAACATTTCTCTCTTTATTCTTCCTGCACTGAACTCCCCGGCAATGAACTCCTCAAGGGTAAATGTGTGCTGAGCCAGCCTTGAAGCCTCGGGGCGCAACTTATCACCGGCAAGATCAGGAAACTCATCCCTGAAGCCGAGGATCGCCGAGGGCTCGATCCCTACAAGGGGACAGTCATCGCTGACCAGCGGCCCAAGTACCAGTATATTTTTAGTTATCAGCTTCTTTGCCTGACGCAAAAAGCCTTTTGAAATATATGTCCGTGCACTGGCAGCATTCCCGGCAAATGTGATGCGGTAGCCCAGCCCGGTCAGCAGTTTCGCTGCTGCCTTGCCTGCATCCAGGTCGTTGTGGTTGGTGAACTCATCCACGAACAGGCATATTTCACCGATGGGATTAGCCGGATTTAGTGCAGACAGATTCTTTTTCAGCCACCTCCTGAAGGTCTGCGGCGCCAGCACCGGGATGCTTCGCTCTGCGGCAAATCCTGTCACTCTCTTGATTATCAGTGCAGTGAATTTGTTGGTAGCAAAGAAATTAAAGATACCCGGAATAAATGAGAAAAGGCTGTATATCTTTGGCAGCGAGGCAATCAGCCTTGTGCGCAGTGACGGCGGATGCACATCATTATAGTGCTGCAGGAACTCCGACTTCAATTTGGCTATATCAACCCCTGAAGGGCACTCGCTGCGACATCCCTTGCATGCCAGGCACAGGTCGAGGATCTCGTATATCTCGCGGCTGTCCCAGGGATTGTCTCTGTCGGCATAGAGCATTTCCCTCATTATGTTTGCCCTGGCACGGGTTGTAAGCCGCTCGTCACCGGTGGCCATAAAGCTGGGGCACATCAGACCGCCTATAACACTGCTCTTGCGGCAGTCGCCCGATCCGTTGCACTTTTCGGCGGCACGCACGACACCTCCGCAGTCGGAGAAATCGTAATGCGTCGCCGGTTCAGGGGTAGGCTTCCCCGGAATATAGCGCAGCGAGCTGTCCATGGGAGGGGTGTCGGTAATCTTCCCCGGGTTGAGTATGCCGTTCGGGTCAAAAACCCTTTTTATCCTCTTGTTAAGCTTGTAGTTTCCGGCGCCGATAATAAGCGGTATGAACTCACCGCGCAGCCTTCCGTCACCGTGCTCTCCGCTCATTGAGCCCCGGTATTTTTTCACTATCCGGGCAGTCTCTTCGGCAATGGTGCGCAAAAGCTTCGCCTCACCGGCATCCTTGAGGTTTATCAGAGGCCTGACATGAAGCTCCCCGGTGCCTATATGTGCATGATATACAGACTCTTTGCCGTAAGAGGCCAGCATCTCCTCTATGTCGGCCACGAAGTCGCCCAGCCTGTTCACATCCACAGCGCAGTCCTCAATGAGAGAGATCGGCTTGGCGTCGCCGGGCATGTTTGACAGTATTCCGAGCCCTGCCTTGCGAAGGTCCCAGACGCGCTTAACGTCGGCACCCCACACGACCGGAAATGCGTATCCCAGTCCCTCGCTGCGCATCTCCTCCTCCATGACTGCCGCAGTGAAGATTATCTCCTCTCGGCTCCCGGCGCAAAACTCCACTATGAGCAAAGCCCCGGGGTCACCCTCGATGAAGAACCTGTTCCGTTTCTGGCTCTCTACGGTGGCTGCCAGGCTGAGTATGTTGCTGTCCATCAGTTCCACAGCCCATGGCTGGTGTCTGAGTGCAATCAGGTTGGCGCGGAAGGCCTCGTTACGGTGATGCAGGTGAACGCATGCCAGGGCCTTAACCGGCGGAGGCAGCGGCACCAGCCCCATTTTCGCCTCGGTGACGATGGCAAGAGTCCCTTCCGACCCGCAGATGAGCCTTGCAAGATTGATCTTCCGACCCGCTCCGGGTGTGAAAGGTTCACTGCAGAGCAGGTCATCAAGTGAATATCCGGTGTTGCGGCGGGGAATGGTCTTCTCAGGGTAGCCGGCCATGATTGATTCCCGGTGACCGGGATCTGTCATAATCTGCTCGATTTCCCTGTATATCTCACCCTCAGCGGTTTGCAGGGTGCACTTCTGACTGAACTGGTCCGCGGTGAGCTCACCGAAGACGACTTCTGATCCGTCGTGCAGCAAGGCACTGACCCCGATTATATGATCCCTTACGGAACCGTAGACGACGGAGTGGAGTCCGCAGCCGTTGTTACCGATCATCCCCCCCAGGTTGCACCGGCTGGAAGTCGACGTCTCCGGCCCGAACAGAAGTCCGTGGCTTCGCAGGGCGGCATTGAGCTCATCAGGAACCACCCCAGGCTCAAGCCTGACCCATCGTTCTTCGACGTTTATTTCCAGTATTTTACCAAAGTGACGCGAGATATCGGCCACTATACCCGAACCTACCACCTGTCCTGCCAGCGAGGTTCCCGCAGCCCTCGGGATTATGCCGATGCGGTGTTTCGCGGCAAACGCAAGAAGCCTTTTTATGTCATCAGTATTGCGCGGAAAGACTATCGCCAGCGGCTCCTCCCTGTAGATGGAGGCATCGGTGGCATACATGAGCCTGGAACTTCTGTCGGTGCGTACCTCACCCTCAAAGCCAGAGGTCAGCAGTTCTGTCAATGTGGCTGTGTGTTGATCCTCCATCTGAGCAAATTCAGCATCAAAAATAGGGATTTGAAGGGTTCGCGGCAGGGCCGCAAAGTTGTTTTCGAAAAAAAATGACTAAAATTTGAAAATACTGACTATAATCATGTTGTTGATTATTGCGGGATTACACTTTTTTAGTACTTTTAACCCGACACAATACTCAAACTAAATTACTGATATCCAATGGAATTGCTTGAACAGATCAAAACGAATGCCAGAAGGCATAACAAAATGATTGTATTGCCTGAGGGAACGGAGGAGAGGACTCTTAAAGCAGCAGATGCGGTGCTGGCAGAGGGGATTGCACGTATAACTTTACTGGGGAATCCCGCGGAGATTAAGACGATGGCAGAATCGTTTGGTCTGAAGAATATAGGAAAGGCGCAGATAGTTGATCCGCATGATCACCCCGCGAAGAAGCATTACATTGACACGATGGTTGAGCTCCGCAAGAGCAAGGGGCTAACGGTTGAGGAGGCTTCCAGGCTGATTGAGGATCCGCTTTATCTCGGAGTGATGATGATCAAGTGCGGTGATGCTGACGGAGAAGTGGCGGGAGCAAGGAACACGACAGGCGATGTGCTGAGACCTGCCTTCCAGATTGTAAAGACCGCCCCGGGCATATCAGTGGTTTCGGGTGCATTCATCATGATGCTGAAAGACAAGGAGTTTGGTGCGGAAGGTATAATCGTCTTCGCCGACGGCGCAGTTCACCCTGATCCTACGGACAAGGAACTTGCCGAGATAGCAGTCGCCACTGCCCGCACCACCAAAACTATTGTCGGTGTGGAACCCAAGGTCGCCCTCCTCAGCTTCTCCACCATGGGCAGCGCAAAGCACCCGCTGGTTGACAAGGTAGTCAGTGCCACAAAGATGGCGAAGGAGATGGCTCCGGAATTCATGTT
>CAZHAI010000142.1:0-6017 GCA_964530645.1 uncultured Rikenella sp.
GCAGCAGCGTCCTTCTTGCATGCGTCAGCTGTTGAGCCGCATACATCGCACTTGCTGTCCTTGTTCTGATCGACAAAGGTACACTCTTTCTTTGCGTGCTTCTTTTCCTTGTCGGTAGTCTGAGCATAGACCCCTGCAGCCAGAACCATCATTGCGATGAGAACGAGGCTGCCTATCATCCATTTCTTCATACAAATAATTAATTGGTTTTCTTTTTAACGTGTGCAATATAAGAAAGATTTCGTTTGCCGTTAAACATTGTAACATTTATCATAACTTTATGATTGCTTCCCGCTGTGAAGTGTCTCATATCAAAGATATTGCCGACGACTTTCTGAGTCTCTTCCTTCCCCGGCCCTGCCTTTCATGCAGGGAGCACCTGGTGAGAGGAGAGGAGGTTCTGTGTACAGGATGCCTGCTGTCAATGGCACGGACCGACTTCCATACCCGTCGTGGCAACATGCTTGAGCAGGCCTTCTGGGGCAGGTGTTTGGTAGAGAGAGCTGCTGCCTTTTCGGTTTACAATCGCGGGAGCCGCATCAGGAAACTTGTACACCTGCTCAAGTACGAAGGGAGGCAGGACGTGGGCAGGATGCTTGGCGGACTGTATGGCTCAGTCCTTGCAGAAAGCGGATTCATGGACGGGATTGACATGATTATCCCGGTACCGCTTGACCCCGCCAGGGAGAGGCACCGGGGCTACAACCAGAGCCTGTGCATTGCGGAGGGATTGGCGTCATCACGCGGTCTGCCCGTCAGGAGTGACATCCTTTGCCGTACAGGGAAGTCAGGCTCGCAAACCAAGCGAGGCCGCTATGAACGGTGGGAAAATGTCGAGGGACTCTTCACAGTCAAAAAGCCTGAAATGATCAGTTCCGGACACCTGTTGCTGGTTGATGATGTCATCACAACCGGGTCAACAATAGAGGCCTGTGTCAATGCACTGCATGATGCCTGTGATGTTAAAGTGAGCGTGGCATCGCTGGCAGTGGCACAGAAGCTTACCCTTTGATCCTGTCGCTGTTCTTCTTTATGAAGTCGGACCAGTCCCTGTAATCCTTCGATGCCGCGGGTTTGCTGCTCTGGTAGAAATGACACAGGGCGGCGCCAAGGGCATCTGTGGCATCAAGCACCATCGACTCACTCTGGAATCCGAGGAGGGTCTTAAGCATGACGGCCACCTGCTCCTTACTGGCCTGCCCGCGGCCGGTGATTGACATCTTGATCATCCGCGGAGCATACTCGAAGACCGGCAGATCACGGTAGAGCGCTGCCGAAATGGCAGCACCCTGCGCCCTCCCCAGCTTGAGCATGCTCTGCACGTTCTTCCCGAAAAAGGGAGCCTCAATTGCAAACTCATCAGGGTGATGAAGGTCTATCAGCTCCAGGGTCTGCTCAAAGATTGTCCGTATCTTCCTGAAATGATCCTCCTTCTTGCGGAGATCAATTATGCCAAGTGTGATGATTGACGGACTTCTTCCCGTCACCCTTATCAGGCCGTAGCCCGTGACAGTGGTGCCGGGGTCAATGCCCAGGATGATCCTCTCAGACTGATTTTGTTTCACTTCCTGAATGCTTGCGGCGGACCAAGGAAGAGTTCGGTCGGCAGCTGGCTGCCTTCCGACCATACGCGGTTCCTCCTGAACGGCATTGCGGGAGCAGACTTTGTTCCTTCCAGTACCCCAATGGCTGCTTTGAGAGACGCCTCCTCCGGATCACCGAAGTCGCGGGTAATATCATCAGCAGCCTTTACATCCGGGGCCATACCTTCATAGAACTGCCCCTCGTCCATTGAGTTGACATACTCAAAGGTGATAGGAGCAAAAACATATTCGTAATCGGGATCCGGGTCAGTATTGGACGGGAAGGGGAACCCCCACAGGTTCATCCCGGCCGGCTTGCCGTGGGTGGTGTCGCCAACTATCTTCACATCGACATAGGGCTTGAGGCTGTTGATTACAACTTCACTGGCCGAAGCTGAACCGCGTGTGGTGATGAACACAACACGATCAAGACCAAGAGGACTCACCGTCCTGACGAAGTTGTAGCTCTCATTCCACTCCGGACCGACAAGATTGTTGTAATTAAGCTTGTAGCATATTTTTGTGGTGTCATTCAAAGTAAGGACAAGGCTGGCGAGCTGCTGGGCGATATCCATGTACCCTCCGCCGTTATAACGGAAGTCAATAATGAGATCGGTTACGTTATTTGTCTTGAACATGGCAAATGCATCGTTCAACTCCTCTTCCGAAGGTTCAATAAAAGTCTCAAGGCAGAGATACCCGGTCTTTCCGCTTGCAAGGTCAAGAACCTTTGATGCTGTAACCGAGTTGATCGTGAAGGATGCCTTGGTGGAGCTGTAGGTGACTGTGGTTCCGTCAGGCTTCTGGAAAAGGAATTTATTGGTGATGCCTGCAACCGGCTGCCCCATGAGGTTGTTGTATAACGTATTGTTGCCCGATATGAAGACAGGAGCCAGTGGTGTATCGTTAAGCTCCTTCACTATCCAGCCCCTCCTGACCCCTTTGGGCCACAGGTCGCATCCCTCGTAAATGCTCGTAATCCTGACGTTGTTTGCAGCGTCAAGAGACAGACTGATGCCATGTCCAACGAAACTTCCCTGCATCGAAGCCATAAAACTCTCGTAATCGGTGACAAAACTCCAGTTGTCCATTTTCTTGTATCTGAGAGCTTCAAGTATGTCTTCGGGACCTTCATAGTCCGATGCCTTGACTGTGGGCATCTTGTCATACCACAGATAGACTGTCTTCATGAGATCGTAAAAACCGTCCCGGGCTCTCTCCTCGGGGGTGTATTCATCTACCGGTTCCGGATCTTTCTTGCATCCGAAAAGTACGGGAATCAACAGTATTGATATGAGAAGTAATTTTTTCATTTATAGCGGATTTTGATGTAAAAGTAGCAAAAATTATGCCGGTTGGTTCATGTCCGTGCAGACCTGCTCTGGTACAGGACGCTGCCGATGATCAGGAGCAACCCAAGGAGAGTTGTATAATAGACAGGTTCATCTATTATAAAGTGCAGGAGAATCAGGGAGATGAACGGGGCGAAATAGACAAGGTTGCTCACCTTGTCGGTTGTCTCGGAGAGTTGCAGGGCCTTTAGCCATAGCCAGAAGGTGATCCCCATCTCGAAGAAGCCGCAATAGACTGAAGCAGCTAGACCTTTCAGGCTTACCTGGCTGGTGAATGATCCGCCTGCGGCCATCAGGATGAGCATGTACAGTGATCCGAAGAGAAAGCTTGTGAAGAGCTTGACAGATTCATCGCGCTTGTCGCGCACGTTCAGAACGAAGTAAAGAGCCCACAGCACCCCGCTAACGAGGGCCAGGGTTACCCCCAGGGTGTCAGAGCGGCCCGGACTCAGGGGAGCACCCTGTGATGCGATGATATAGACTCCTATAAGGCTTACAGCCAGGGCAATGAAGCTTCGCCCCGGGATGCGCTGCCCCAGCAGGGGGATTGAAAAAAAGACAAGGATGATAGGCCAGATCATGTTTATCGGCTGTGCCACCTGCCCGGGAAGCCTGTTGTAGGCTGTCAGCAGGATCATATAATAACCAACAGGATTGATCAGCCCGAAGAGGGCAGACCATAAAAGTTCACTCCGTTTCGTCTCCTTCAGCAGGCACAGTTTGCCGGTCATGACCATGATGACGAACAGCACTGCCGTTGATACCAGCGTGGTGATGCCAAGCATTGTAACGATACTGAGCTCAGACAATGCTATCTTGAAGGCTGTGGGTATAGTACCCCAGAGCAGGACTGAGAGTGCGGCATAGATATATGCCTGCTTGCCCTGTTTCATGCGACTCAGCTGATGAGGTCAAACCCGGTGTAGGGCACCAGTACCGAGGGCATCTTTATCCCATCAGGTGTCTGGTTGTTCTCAAGCAGTGCGGCCACGATTCGTGGCAGCGCCAGGGCGCTGCCGTTGAGGGTGTGGCAGAGCGTTGTTTGTTTGGCCCCCTTCTCCCTGAAGCGGCACTTGAGCCTGTTGGCCTGGAAAGCCTCGAAATTCGATGTTGAACTCACCTCAAGCCACCGCTGCTGGGCAGCTGACCACACCTCGAAGTCATATGTCATTGCAGAGGTGAATGACATATCACCTCCGCACAGTCTCACTATCCGGTAAGGAAGCTCAAGTTTGACGAGCAGGCTTTCAACATGCTTCACCATCCCCTCCAGCGCCTCATAGGATTTGTCGGGATGAGCAATCTGCACTATCTCTACCTTGTCGAACTGGTGAAGCCTGTTGAGGCCTCTCACGTGTGCACCCCATGAGCCTGCCTCACGGCGGAAACAGGGTGTGTACCCCATGTTCAGCACCGGCAGCTCGGCAGCATCAAGGATTACATCGCGATATATGTTTGTTATGGGAACCTCGGCAGTGGGGATCAGGTAGAGGTTGTCAATACCCGCATGGTACATCTGCCCCTCCTTGTCCGGCAGCTGGCCGGTTCCGAATCCGGAATCCTCGTTTACAACTATCGGCGGTTCGATCTCGCGGTAACCGGCCTTGCCCCCTTCGTCAAGGAAGAAATTAATCAAAGCCCTCTGTAGCCTGGCTCCCTTTCCCTTGTACACAGGGAATCCGGCGCCGGTGATCTTGATACCCAGGTCGAAGTCTATGATGTCATATTTTTTTATCAGGTCCCAGTGCGGCACGGCTCCGGCATGCAGTTCGGGTATCAGTCCTCCGCTGCGGACAATTACATTATCCTCGGCACTCTTCCCTGCAGCCACAAGCTCATGGGGAAGGTTCGGCAGCTTCACAAGCTCAGCCTGCATCTGACGGGATACCTCGTCAAAGGTTTCGGCAAGCTGCTTCTGCTTATCCTTCATGGCGCCGATGCCCCTGCGTGCAGCCTCGGCCTCATCCTTCCTGCCATCCTTCATCATCGTGCCTATCTCACGCGATAGGGTGTTGAGCTCAGCCTGGATTGAATCACTCTCGGTCTGCAGTTCCCTGCGGCGGCGGTCAAGATCAAGAACAAGTCCGACGATCACGGTGGCATCGAAATTCTTGACCTTAAGTCTTTCGGTTACGAACGATGACTGTTCGCGGATGAGATTGATTGTTAGCATAACGGAAGGGTTTTGTAACAGGTGGGTAAAATTAAAACAAAAACTCCTGAAAAGATCCGCTTTCGCTTATTTTTCAGGAGTTCTGTTAACTGTGTGATTATATCTTATTCTGCTGCGGGTTTTACCGAGACGTAAGATTTGTCGTCACTCTTCTTTTTGAACTCAATCGTCCCGTCCACGAGGGCAAAGAGGGTATGATCCCTGCCGATGCCTACATTTTCACCGGGATTGTGAGTGGTGCCGCGCTGGCGAACGATAATGCCGCCGGCCTTGACTGCCTGTCCTCCGAAGAGCTTGACACCAAGCCTTTTGCTTTCTGAGTCGCGGCCGTTTCTTGAACTGCCTACACCTTTCTTGTGTGCCATATCTTTATCTTTTTACTGTTTTTCGGTTATTCCTTTTCCGGTTTTTTCGTGCTCTTCGCAGCGGCCTTCTTTACAGGCTCCTTCTTCTCAACCTTTTCCTTAACGGCGGCGGCTTTCTTTGCCGGAGCCTTTTTTACTTCAGCTTTCACCTCTTCGGCAACGGGTGCCTCGGCTACTTTCTTCTCAGCTTTGGGAGCAGCCTTCTTCTTTGTCTCTCCTGCGGGACCGATGCTCAGTACTTCCACCTGGGTGAAATCCTGACGATGACCGGACCTTTTCTGATACCCTTTTCTCCTCTTCTTCTTGAAGATGATTACTTTGTCACCCCTTACATGGGCAAGGACCTGGCCTTCAACCACTGTGTTTTCGATGACCGGTTCTCCAACGGTGACAGCTCCGTCATTATCCAGAAGAAGAACCTTTTCAAACATTACATTATCGCCTTCAGCTGCATCGAGACGGTGAACGAAAATCTTCTTTCCCTCTTCGACCTTGAACTGCTGACCGGCAATTTCAACGATTGCGTACATTTTCAATCTCTCTT
>CAZHAI010000143.1:0-6001 GCA_964530645.1 uncultured Rikenella sp.
TGACGACAAGAAATCCGGAAGACTCTGTTCATGATGAACAATTCGATGGTACTGAGAAGACCACCGAATCTACGGGAGAAACTGCTAACATGAATGTTGCACCGGTAGTGGCAGGAGAAACTGTCACCGAACCGGAAAACGACATCCGCGAGGAGGCCGCAAAGGCTGAATATAAAGAGACTGCCCCAGTGGTTGAGGAAGCAACTGAAGAAAAGGAGACTGCCCCCGAGGTTGAGGAAGCTACTGATGCAAAGGAGACTGCCCCCGAGGTTGAGGAAGCAGCTGATGTGAAGGGAACTGCTCCAATGGCTGAGGAACCTGCTGAAGAGAAGAAGTCAACTCCCGAAGCAGAGGAATCTGCTGACGGGGAGGAGGTGACTCCGGGGAATGAAGCACCTGTTGAAGAGGCGGAGTCCGGAGAGTTAAAGGCATCCGGGGAAGAAGAGGCTCCTGAAGAGGAGAAGATCAACTATGATGACATTGATCTGCCTCCGGTGGATTACAGCGGATTCACACGTAAAGAACTGGTGGAGACCCTTGTGCTCATTGTAGAGAACCGGCCTCCTGCTGAGATTTTGGACGATGTCACACGGATAAAAGAGCTATTCTACAAGAAGACAAAGGCTGAGTTCAACGAAAAACGACTCAACTTTGCGAAGGAGGGAGGCAACATTGATGAATACAGGCCTGAACCCGATGAACTTGAGAATCAGATAAAGATCGTACTCGAGACCTATCGCAGCCGCCGAAGCGACTTCAACAGGATACAGGAGAGCGAGAAGCAGGATAACCTGCGCAAGAAGCATGAGATAATTGAACAGATTAAGGATCTAGTCAACCGCGAGGAAGCAATCAACAAGACCTTCCAGGAGTTCCGTAACCTGCAGAACGAATGGCACTCAACAGGAATAGTGCCACAGACCGCAGTCAAGGATCTGTGGGAGAGCTACCATCACAGTGTCGAGATTTTCTATGACTATATCAAAATAAACCGTGAACTGAGGGACCTTGACCTGAAAAAGAATCTTGAGGTCAAGATTGCCCTTTGCGAAAAAGCTGAGGAGCTCCTGCTTGAACCTAACGCGGTGAACGCTTTCAGGTTGCTGCAGGACTATCATAACCAGTGGCGTGAAATAGGTCCGGTCCCGCATGAGACCAAGAATGACGTATGGGAGCGCTTCCGCGAAGCAACCACAAAGGTCAACAAGAGGCACCATGAGTTCTTTGAAAAGCAGAAGGATGACCAGAAGCACAACCTCGACGCCAAGACCGCACTCTGCGAAAAAGTAGAAGAGCTGGCTGCAGGCGAAATACTTACTTTTGCGGACTTCAAGGAAAAATCAGATACCATCCTTGAATGTCAGAAACTTTGGAAGACAATTGGATTTGCCCCGAAGAAGCACAATAACAAGATCTATCAGCGTTTCAGGGCTGCCTGTGACAAGTTCTTCGAAAAGAAGCGTGCCTTCTTCTCTGAGAGCAAGGAGATACAGGTTAAGAACCTTCAGCTTAAAACGGAGCTTTGCCTGAAGGCAGAGGCGCTGCAGGAGAGCAGTGACTGGAAGGATACTTCCGAGATGCTTATCAGACTTCAGAAGGAGTGGAAGGAAATCGGGCCGGTACCCAAGAAATACTCTGAAAAGATCTGGAAACGCTTCCGCAGTGCATGTGATACCTTCTTTACAAAGAAATCAGAATTCTTTGCCGGAAGAGATACATCCTACGAGGATAATCTGAAGGCCAAGCTTGCCATCCTGGGCGAACTGGAGGCATTTGAAGCTGGTGAAGACCTCAGGGCCGGCTTTGAAAAACTGAAGGATATTCAAAAGCGCTGGACTGAGATAGGCTATGTTCCCTTCAACAGGAAGGAGGAAATTGCCCGCCGGTACAAGGATGCCCTGAATAAACAGTTTGACAGGCTGAAACTCAATGACGAGGACAAGAATATCCTCCGGTACAGGAGTAAGGTTGATAACGCGAAATCGAATCCGCGTGCTGCCAATAAGGTGAGAAGCGAGCGCGAGAAGTTCTTCAGTAAGATCAAACAACTTGAGAGTGATATAGTACTCTGGGAAAACAACATCGGGTTCTTCGCCAAATCGGCTAAGGCTGACACCATGATCAGGGAAGTGGAAGAGAAGATTGCCGACGCAAAGAGGAATATAAAACTCCTTGAGGAGAAAGTCAAGCTGATTGACAGTTCAATGTACGATGAATAGATTTCCTTTTCCGGTAGTAAAATAACAGGATCAACAGTGACAGACGTAAAGTACATTTTTGTAACCGGCGGAGTTACCTCCTCGCTGGGCAAAGGTATTATATCGGCCTCTCTGGCCAAGCTGCTGCAGGCACGGGGCTATTCCGTCACAATTCAGAAGCTTGATCCCTATATAAATGTAGATCCGGGCACGCTCAATCCGTATGAGCACGGTGAGTGTTACGTTACAGTTGACGGTGCCGAGACCGATCTTGATCTCGGTCATTATGAACGGTTCCTGAACGTCCACACCTCTCAGGCCAACAATGTGACTACCGGCAGGATATACCAGTCGGTTATTAATAAGGAGCGACGGGGTGATTATCTTGGCAAGACAGTCCAGGTCATCCCTCACATAACCGATGAAATCAAGCGAAGCATCAAGCTGGTCGGTTCCGGTGGGAGTTACGAGATAGTAATCACCGAAATCGGAGGTACAGTTGGTGACATTGAGTCGCTGCCATATATTGAAGCCGTGAGGCAGTTGCGCTGGGAACTGGGTCCGCAGAACTGCATAGTCATTCACCTGACGCTGGTGCCCTTCCTTCACGCTTCAGGGGAGTTGAAGACAAAGCCGACACAGCATTCGGTCAAAATGCTCCTCGAGGAGGGTATTCAGCCTGATGTGCTTGTGCTGCGCACCGAACATCCCCTCACGGAAGATCTTAGAAGGAAGGTAGCCCTCTTCTGTAACGTAGAGGCCGGCGCCGTTGTGGAGTCAATTGACGTCTCCACAATCTACGAAGTGCCCATACGTATGCAGAAGGAGATGCTCGATCAGACAGTGTTGAGGAAGCTGGGTCTCTCAACCGGACAGGAACCTGCACTGGACGAATGGAAAGAGTTTCTTCACAAGCTTAAAAACCCGGCACACAGGGTGAAGATTGCCCTTGTCGGCAAATACGTGGAGCTGGCTGATGCATACAAGTCTATCACCGAAGCCTTCGTGCATGCCGGGGCGGCAAACGAAACTGCCGTTGAACTGACAATGATCCACTCGGAGGAGATTACTGAAGCAAACTACCACGAAAAACTTGAAGGGTTTGACGGTATTGTTGTAGCTCCGGGTTTCGGGTCGAGGGGTATAGAAGGAAAGATATTCACGGTCAGTTATGCCCGGACCAACGACATTCCGTTCCTGGGCATCTGTCTCGGGATGCAGTGCGCCGTGATTGAATATGCCCGCAACGTGCTCGGACTTGAGGGTGCACATTCCACTGAGATTAATCCGAAGGCGAAGCACCCCGTCATTGACCTGATGGAGGAGCAGAAGAGCATAATTGAAAAGGGAGGCACCATGAGGCTTGGTAGCTACAGGTGCGAACTGCTTCACGGATCGGAAGCATGGAAGTGTTACAGAAAAGAAGAAATTTCAGAGCGTCACCGCCACAGGTATGAGTTCAACAACCGGTACCTGGCTGACTTCCGGAATGCGGGCATGATTCCGTGCGGCACCAATCCGCAGTCAGGGCTTGTTGAAATCATTGAAATTCCTTCACACAGGTGGTTCGTTGGCGTTCAGTTCCACCCTGAATACAGCAGTACGGTGCTGAAACCTCACCCGCTCTTCGTGGGTTTCGTCAGGGCCTGCATAAAAAGTCTAAACAACAGATAAAAAGGGGATAATACACTAATGGACAGGAATACAGTTACCGGCATCATTCTGATTTTTCTGATATTTCTCGGGTTCAGCCTGTATAACAATAACAGGACAGGGAAATTTTTCGAAGCCGAAACGGAATTTGCCGACTCTCTTTATGCAACGGGCAACTATGACGAAGCCCGTGAGGCATATATCAGGGCACTCAATTTCAGGCCCAAGGACCAGGCCACAAAAGACAAGGTCATTGATCTGAACAGCAAACTCGGCCTGGGCGCCGCAGCTCCTCAACCGGCATCGGTGACAGTGCCGTCTGACACTCTGACTGCATCTCAGACAGAACGGCCTGCAGCCGTGGCAGACAGTAATGCCTACGGGGTCTTCACTGCCAGGGTCACCGGGGAGGATGAGTATTATACAATTGAGAACGACCTGATGGTTATGAAGATCGCCGCCAGGGGAGGCAAGATCTATTCAGTCAGGCTAAAGGAGTACAAAACGCATGACGGACGCCCTGTTGTGCTCTTTGACGGTGACTCCACAGTGTTCGGATACAAATTTTTTACGGTTGACAACAAACCGGTCAGAACCGACGAACTCTACTTCACACCGCTGGAGTACACCGGCCCTGTGATTGCCAGCTCCGGTCCTGCAACCCTGACAATGAGGCTCGAAACCTCAACTGGAGCCTCTATTGATTATGTATATACGATGCTGCCCGGCGACTACATGATATCTTTTGAGTCGCGGTTCAACTCGCTTGCCTCAGTGATACCTGCCAACACAACATCGCTTGCCCTCGACTGGAAAATGTATATCCCTCAACAGGAAAAGGGAAGGCAGAATGAGGACATGTACACCGGGCTGAAGTACAAGATCTATCAGGAAGGTGTTGAGGATCTTGGTGGAACCAGGATGCAGAGGCAGAAGAAGGATGTTGTGACAGAGAGCCTGATGAAGACCGACTGGATAGCATTCAAGGATCAGTTCTTTTCTTCAGTTGTAATTGCAGAGGACTTCTTTATCAATGCAGCAGTCTCATCTACAAATGCTGATCCTACATCAAGATATCTCAGGTTCTTCGAGTCAGAAATAGGTGTGCCCTTCACTCATGGTGACAACAGCACAGTGAAGATGCAGTTTTATTTCGGCCCGAACAGCTTTACGCTCATGAAGAAGTATGACATGCAGCTTGAAGAGCTTGTCTTCCTGGGCAGGAATATCATCCGCTGGATCAACCAGTTCGTCATCATTCCGATCTTCAACCTGCTTGACAACTTCATCGTCAGTTACGGGCTGATAATCCTCATACTGACACTGATAATCAAGATTGTACTCTTCCCGCTGACTCATAAGTCGTTCATCAGCCAGGCCAAGATGAGGGTAATGAAGCCGATGGTCGACGAACTCGCCAAGAAATTCCCGAAGCAGGAAGATGCGATGAAGAAGCAGCAGGCAACAATGGACCTTTATAAGAAGGCGGGAGTCAGTCCGATGGGCGGATGCCTCCCGATGTTGCTTCAGATGCCTATCCTCTTTGCCATGTTCCGCTTCTTCCCGACCTCTATCGAGCTGAGGCAGCAGGCATTTCTTTGGGCAAAGGACCTCTCCACCTATGACAGTATTTTTACTCTCCCGTTCACAATCCCGATGTACGGTGATCATGTCAGCCTTTTTACGCTTCTCATGACCGTCTCCACAATCATTTCAACCAAGATCACCTCGCCGGCAGGCGGGCAGGAACAGATGCCAGGCATGAAGACAATGATGTACATGATGCCTGTCATGTTCATGCTTATCCTGAACAATTTCTCCGCAGGTCTTACATACTACTATTTTCTTGCAAACGTGATTACTATCATCCAGACCCAGGTTTCACGCCGTTTTGTCGATGAAAATGAAATACTTAAGAAGATGGAGGAGAATAAGAAGAAGCCTGTAAAAAAATCAAAATGGCAGATGAGACTTGAGGCGGCTGCAAAACAAAGCGGCAGGTCACTGCCTAAAAAATAGCCTGAAATAAATGCTTTTCAGCACATTTTAACATTATATTGCTAAAGGCATACATTTCTAAAAAATTAAAGATAAATTCGTGCTTTAATTTTAAATGAAATGGGGAAAAAGGTTAAAAACAAAGACATTGC
>CAZHAI010000144.1:0-5979 GCA_964530645.1 uncultured Rikenella sp.
TGTGCTCCGTACTTCTCTTCTCTTTCAATGTAATCATGAGGTTTCATAGCTCAGTATTTTATGGTTTTATTTTCCTTCAGAGTGTGGCAATAATACGAACCTTTTTCGACAAAAAGAAAGAGGGGAATCAGCTTTCTTCATCGCCGAGCAGGTCAGGCCTCTTTTCCCGGGTGATGCGCAGCGACTGCTCAAAGCGCCATTTTTCTATCTCCGGCGTGTTGCCGCCGATGAGCAGCCCGGGCACCTTCCATCCTTTGAACTCAGCCGGCCTTGTGTACTGCGGGGGAGCCAGCAGACCGTCCTGGAAAGAGTCGGAGAGGGCTGATTCCGAGTCGGAAATGGCACCTGGCAACAGCCTTATGATTGCGTCAGTGATGACTGCGGCCGGCAGTTCGCCGCCAGTCAGGACATAATCGCCTATCGAGATCTCGCGAGTGATGAGATGGTCCCTGATACGCTGGTCTATTCCTTTGTAATGTCCGGCAAGGATTATAATGTTCTCCTTCATTGAGAGCTCATTTGCCATGGCTTGCGTAAAGAGCTGACCGTCAGGTGACGTATAGATGATGTCGTCATACTGTCTCTGCGAAGTAAGATGAGTGATGCAATTGTAAACCGGCTCAATCATCATCACCATGCCGGCACCGCCGCCAAAAGGGTAGTCGTCAACATTCCTGTGTTTATCTGCAGAATAGTCCCGCAGACTGATTATGTTGATTTCAGCTATACCCTTATCACGGGCACGCCTGATGATGGACTCGTCAAACGGACTGCGCAGAAGCTCAGGCAGTACTGTTATTATATCGATTCTCATAAAAATCCCGTTTGGTAAATCTAATATTGTTTTTTTGTATATTTGAAAACGACAAGTCGAAATTAACCAACAAACAAAAATTTAGATCATGGGAAAATTTGTTATCTCGAAAAGGAAAAACGGTGAGTTTCAGTTCAATCTTCTTGCAGGCAACGGCCAGGTTATTCTGACCAGCGAGGGTTACGCCTCAAAGCCTTCATGCATGAACGGCGTCAAGTCAGTTATGAAAAATGCCGGCGATGTGAAGAGGTTTGAGTCAAAGGTTGCAAAGAACGGCAAATTCCATTTCAACCTGAAAGCAGGTAACGGCCAGGTGATTGGCAAGAGCGAAATGTACGAATCAGAGTCCAGCCGCGAAAATGGCATTGCTTCGGTGAAAAAGAATGCTCCCGGTGCAACTCTTGACGACCAGACAAAGGCATAACTACTTTTCTCTTTCGAAGACGATCTTACCGTCCAGGACTGTATAATCTGCTTTAACTGACATAATCATCTCCTCAGGGATATCGAAGATGTTTTCTGAGAGGATGGTTATGTCTGCCAAATAGCCTTCCCTGATCATTCCTTTCCTGTCCTCCATGAACTGTGCGTAGGCCGCTCCCAGGGTGTAGTATTCGATCGCTTTTTCCATAGTGATCTTCTCCATCGGGAACCAGCCATCTCCCTCTTCGCCCTTTCGGTCCTTGCGTGTAACCGAGGCATACAGGCCCTCCATCGGGTTGAGCGGTTCCACGGAGTAATCTGTCCCGAAGGCCAGTCTTGCACCGTTGTCAGCAAGGCTCTTCCATGCATAGGCCCAGCGGCTGCGATCTGTTCCTATCCTCTTCTCGGCGAAACGCTTGTCGGTAATGCAATGAACCGGCTGCATCGAGGCTATGACGCCAAGGGCGCCAAACCTGGGGATGTCTTCTTCAATAAGTATCTGCGCATGCTCTGACCGGTGCCGGCTGTCGCGTACTCCGTTGACCTCCCGTGCCTTCTCATAGGCATTCAGTATCCAGTTGTTCGCTTTGGGCCCGATTGCATGTATGCCGATCTGGAACCCTCGCCTGTCTCCTGCCAGCACCCTCGCCTCAAGCTCCTCATAACTCATCTGCGGCAGACCGCTCTTGTCAGGCTCGTCATTGAAGGGCTCAAACATCATTGCAGTGGCAGAACCCAGGGTCCCGTCCATAAAATCTTTCAGGTAACCGAACCTGATCCAGTCGCCTGTTGAAGGATACTTCTGCCTCAGTTCCTCATACCTGTCAAGCCGGACAGGGTCAGCAGTCAGTTCACCTCCGATGTCAAGGCGGCAGGTGAGCTTACCATGCGCCATAATAGAGTCATACATGTCAAAGTCAGCACTTCCGGGGATCTGGATGCTTGTAATACCGTATCCTGCAGCCATCTCAAGGGCCAGGAGGTAACCGCGCCACTCTCTCTCACGCTCTTCTCCGGCAGTTCGTTCAACCTTTATCTCTCCTGTTCTGATGAGTGACATGGCGCTCTCCTTGAGAATACCGGTTGGCTCACCCGTCGCCGGATCACGCATTATCTCACCGCCAAACGGGTCGGGAGTATTTTTTGTTATGCCTGACTCCCTCAGCACGTAGCTGTTTACTAGGGCGCTGTGACCGTCAGTCCGGCGAAGCACGACAGGATTCTCCGGGGAGACGGGGTCAATGAGCTCCTTCGACGGCCATTCACGGGTGGTGAACATCTCATGTTCCCAGTGGCCTCCGTAGATGAGCTGACCTTTCTGTGAATGCGACACCTGCTCCTTCACTCTGGCCGTGATCACAGCCGGATCGGTGACATACCTTAATTCTATGTAATCGGGGTCAAGCGGGCCGAAGTGTGCATGTGCGTCATTGAAACCGGGGAGCACTGTCCTGCCGGCAGCATCAATGACTTTAGTGAATTCAGGATCAATATATTTGCTTACCTCTTTCTCAGTGCCGACGGCCAGGATACGGTTACCCCTGATTGCAACGGCTTCAGCCTTAAGGCTGAGCGGGTCAGCAGTATAAACCTTCCCTCCGGAGATGACAATATCTGCCTTTTCGGTGTTCCTGCAACCCGGAGCAAGAATCAATATAAGTGCCATAACTGTTATTATTCCCTGTTTCATTACAACGATTTTTGTAAAACAGGTGCAAGATAAGAAAATAGGCATTATTTTAGTTGCTCATTAACCTGTGAACAAACTCCAATCACCAAACTCATGAAGAACAATGTAATCCCCCCAGGGTACCTGTTTACCAGGCGATATTCAAATTATGTATTCATCCTTCTTTTCCTGCTCTATCTTTTTGATTACGCGGACAGAATGGTGGTCAGTTCCATGTTCTCCTACATTCAGACTGATTTGGGTATCAACGACTTCCAGTCTGGCTGGCTTGTTTCAGTAATCTACCTTACAATAGGACTCATGACCTTCCCCGTTTCACTTGTAATTGACAGGTGGAGCAGGACCAAAACGGTGGGCATCATGGCTATTGTCTGGAGTCTTGCGACACTCCTGTGCGCTTTTACAGGCAATTATGTGCAGCTTTTTCTGGCGCGCATACTCATAGGATTCGGAGAGGCAGGCTATGCTCCGGGCGGCAGCGCTCTCATTTCAGGGATGTATCCAATGGAAAAACGTTCCAAGATGATGGGATTGTGGAATGCCTCCATTCCGATCGGCTCGGCCATCGGTGTAACCCTGGGCGGAATCATCGCAAGTACATGGGGTTGGAAACATGCTTTCGGCCTGGTAGCAGCCCCGGGACTTCTTATAGCCATCCTGTTCCTCTTCGTAAAGGATTACAAGACCGTGGTTCTCTCAAAAGTTGACTCAGACAATCACAAGATCAAGATGGAGCGGAAGGACATTGCAAAAGAGTTTCTGAGGAAACCATCCGTGATATTCACCTATTTTGCAATGACTGCAATTGTATTTGTGACTACTGCACTCCTTGTCTGGCTACCGAAGTTCTTCCAGGTTACGAGCGGCATGGATCCCAAAAAGGCGGGCAGTCTTGCAGGTGCGGTAATGATGCTCGCATTGGTAGGTGCACCGCTGGGTGGTTATATAATTGACCGCTGGAGAAAAACAATGCCAACAGCAAGAATGATATATCCTGCCATATCAACATTCATCTCGGCAGTGCTGCTGTTCCTTGCACTTTATGTTTTTCACGGCACGGTTCAGCTGGTTACGCTGTTTATCTTTGGCATATTCATCATGCAGTTCATAAGTGGTGCGGCCGCTGTGACCCAGGACGTTATCCATCCCGGACTGCGTGCAACGTCGTATGCTATCGCAGTGCTTGTGCAGAACCTGCTTGGTTCATTCACAGCCCCGATAGCCCTGGGGCGCATATCTGATCTGACGAACATTAAAACAGCCGTAAGTATCCTGCCGTTCTCGCTTGTTCTGGGTGCGTTATTATTTCTTATAGGTGCAAGATACTATGTCAGGGACCTGAAGAAGGTGGCCCCGATTCAACTTGAGGCAAACTAAGTGCTGTCAGTCAATTGTGTAATACGGCAATCTCAGGAGGCATGACGGCTTCACTGACGGTATGGTTTTTGCTGAAGAATTCATCATCCATTTGTCAGGCAGCCTTATGTTGACTGACGTTTTAAATTTATTATAGTAAATTTGCACACCGAAAATCAAAAATGATGAAAGAGCTTCTTCAGAACAAGTATTTTAAATTCGGCGTGGCAGGCGTGCTGTACCTGCTCTGGGTCATCTGGGTGGGCAACTACTGGCTGTTGCTCGGACTTCCGGTGGTGTTCGACATCTATGTTACCAAAAAGGTCAACTGGTCGTTCTGGAAGAAGCGGCATGGCAAGAACAGTACCGTGATAGAATGGCTTGATGCCCTCATCTTCGCTGTAATTGCAGTGACCCTGATTAATATCTTTCTCTTTCAGAACTACCGTATTCCTACCCCTTCAATGGAGAAAACCCTGCTTGTTGGCGATCATCTGGCCGTCAGCAAGGTGGCTTACGGACCGCGCATTCCAAACACTCCAATAGCATTTCCCTTTACGCAGCATACGATGCCTCTGACAGGTGGCAAAGGCAAATCCTGGTCTGACCTTGTCCACTGGGATTATAAGAGACTCAAGGGATTCGGCCATGTTAAGAACGATGACATCGTTGTCTTTAACTTTCCGGAAGGGGATACTGTATGCCTCGAACAGCAGGCAGTCAGTTATTATGAGATACTCAGGGAGCGAATCGAGATGCTTACGGCGGAGGATATCAGGACCGGTAAGGCGCTGAGAAGCAAAGACGAATACTATTCGCTGGCCAGGCAAATGGTCTGGAACGAGTTTACTGTAATATACAGGCCTGTTGACCGCCGCGACAACTATGTAAAACGGTGCGTGGGAATACCCGGTGACACTATCAGGATTGCCGGCGGAAAGCTCTTCGTGAATAACAGCGAGACAAAAACCCATAAGGGACAGCAGACCTCATATTACGTCCGCACAGATGGCACCCGGATCAACCCGAAAGCCTTCGAGAGGATGGATGTATCGAAATCCGACCAGTCGCTGATGCTCTCGGGAACAGTTTATAAACTCCCTCTTACTGCTGCGAACGCGGAACTGATATCCGGATTTGCAAATGTGACCGGAATCGAAGCTGACTACCGCAGGGCAGGTGAATTTGTTCCTGCCGTATTCCCTCATGATCCCCAATACAGGTGGAATGAAGACTATTTCGGCCCACTCTGGATCCCGAAAAAGGGAACCACGGTAAAGCTTGACATGACCAATATTAGCTTCTACACGTCAATCATAGACATTTATGAGGAGAATAAGCTGGAGATACGAGACTCACTGATCTATATTAACGGATCTCAGGCCGACAGCTACACGTTCAAGATGGATTACTACTGGATGATGGGAGATAACCGGCATGGCTCTTCTGACTCGCGTTACTGGGGATTTGTTCCCGAGGATCACATTATTGGCCGCCCCGTTCTGGTCTGGCTGTCAATAGACAAGGAAGCCCAGGGATTGAAGAAGATAAGGTTCAACAGGTTCTTTAAAGGAGCCAAAAGGTAATTCACGAATAGCGAATTGCGAATTAATTCGAACGTCGCACATCACAAATCGACATAAAAAAAGCGGGCCGAGGCCCGCTTTTTTTTTATTCCTTGACTTTATCCACGATT
>CAZHAI010000145.1:0-5969 GCA_964530645.1 uncultured Rikenella sp.
CGGAACTCGTCAGAGGCCCATTTCTCAATGGCACTCAGCTTGTCCGGATCAATCCGTATTATAAACGACTTCTTCTGCATGACTAATGCTGCAGTGTACCGGTGTTGATGATCGGGTTGGGATCCTTGTCACCGCACAGCACCACCATGAGGTTACTGACCATTGCAGCCTTCTTCTCCTCGTCTAGATCAATAATACCCTTTACGGAGAGCTGCTCCAGTGCCATTTCAACCATCGATACCGCACCCTCAACGATCTTGAAGCGGGCGGCAACAACGGCAGTAGCCTGCTGACGGCGAAGCATGGCACCGGCAATCTCCTCGGAATAGGCAATGTAATTAATCCTTGCCTCAATTACATTTATACCTGCAATCATCAATCGCTCCCTTATCTCCCTCTCAAGCTCCTCATTTACCTCCTCACCACCGCTGCGAAGCGTCATCTCCTGCTCATGACCCTCCCAGTTGTCATAGGGATAAAGGCCGGCCAGCTTGCGAAGCGCGGCATCACTCTGCACAAGAACGAAGTGCTCGTAATTATCTACGTCAAAAGCTGCCTTGTAGGTGTTCTCCACCTTCCAGACAAGGACGAGACCGATCTTGATGGGGTTCCCGTTCTTGTCGTTCACCTTGATAGGCTCACTGTCAAAGTTTCGCGCACGAAGCGAAATCTTTCTGCGCGAATAAAAAGGGATGTTCCACCAGAAACCGTTTGTCTTCACCGTTCCGCGGTAGGCGCCAAAAAGCACCATGACCATCGACTCGTTCGGGTTGACAACCATAAGTCCCGCGAGGATCAGAATGCTGACAAGGATAAGTATGGACCCCAGCCAGAAAATCTCACTGATGAAACACATGACTGTTGCCGCAATCAGCAAGAGTCCAAGAATCAGGAAAAGATAACCTGATGATGCTTTGAAAATTCTTTCTTCTTTCATTGTCTGTGATATTATTTTGATATCACAAAGATATTATTATAAATAACAAAAGTCAAGAGAAACCGAAAAAAAATTTACATTTGAACCATGCATGAGCGTCATTCGGACAGGGAGCTCTATTTCAGGGAGCAGGCACAGACCACCTCCAGGTATGTTATCCCTTTTATTTCCGGCGTAAGGCCGGTCTCTCAGACACTCACCGTTCTGGAGATAGGGTGCGGTGAAGGCGGAAATCTCCTCCCCTTCCTCGAAGCCGGGTGTGCCAGGGTAACAGGGATAGATATTTCGGAACACAAGATTGAGAATGCCCGCAGGTTCTATGCATCCATCCCGGGCGGCGAACGGGTGGAGTTTATTGCCGCTGATATTTATGACAGTGCTGATGCAGGGAAGTTTGACCTTATCATGATGCGTGATGTGCTCGAACACATTCATGACCAGGCAAGGTTCATCGCCTTTGTAAAAAAGCTTCTTGCACATGAGGGTGTTCTCTTCATTGCATTCCCCCCCTGGAACAACCCCTTCGGAGGACATCAGCAGGTGTGTAACAGTCGTATTCTTTCGAAGATGCCTTGGATACATCTGCTGCCCCGCGGACTGTACAGTCGGCTTCTCAGGGCTGCGGGCGAGAATAGTGCGAAGATCGACGGCCTTCTGGAGATAAAGGAGACAGGCATAAACCTTGGAAGATTTGAGGCTATAATAAAAAAAGAGGGATTCTCAGTTCTGAAGAAATCCCTCTGGCTCATCAATCCGAACTTTGAAGTAAAGTTCGGGCTTCATCCCCGCAAGCTGCCGGCTTTCGCAGGAAGCGTACCCTTCCTGCGCAATTTTTTGACAACTACGGGTTACTATATTATTTCAGCGCCTCATCAAGAGCTCTGAGCAAGGGCTGGGGAGAAATCTTCGTCCCCACTGCCTGGTTCATCCAGTGCTGCGGAGTCAGTCGCCCGAGGCTGTACATTCGGTCAATCTCATCTGAAAAATCCTTTCCCTTAAGGTGTTCATCAATCTGGAACTGAATAATCTGTCCATAGGCATAATTCTGCAGGTAAAGGGGCGTGTTGATCATATGCGAGTAGATCCCGAGCAGGGGCGAATCGCTTACCCCCATCACAGGTGCAAAATACCTGTTCCATACATCCGTGGCTATTAAGACTGTCTGTTCCTTAAGCTGGCCGGGTGTTGCTCCGGGGTTTTCATACAGCCACTTCCATATCTCCATCTCCACCAGGCTGACACCCATGATTTCCATCAGTGACCATGCAGCATCAAGGGTCTGCAACTTTTCTTTCTCCGGGCTTTCGTCATTGATACCAAGCAGCATCAGGTCACGGTCCTGAAACAGGAAGGCCGTAGCTTCCGTGAAGGCAATGTTGGGGACACCTGCAAGCATATAGTAATCAACATCATACAGCGAAATCGTCTGTTCAACGTTATGACCGAACTCATGAACTGCAATATTATACCCTTTGTAGTCCATCCCATTTTCTGAAATGCGTGTACGCAGGCGTGATACCGAACCTCTCATGGCAGCGCCCCAAGCGTGACCCGAACCACGGGCAGGGTCAACAACTATCTTGTCAGCGAGGTATTTCGCCCGCTCCGGTGACCAGCCAAGCTTTACGAGCATGGCAGGCATCCCGGCCCTGAAGGCAGCAGGATCAGGATATAGCGCCGAAGTCTTTCCGGTAAGCATGGTCTCAGGTATCGAACTTCTCGATTTGAAACCGTCATACCATATATCATACGGTCTCAGGTCGCGCCCCAGCCTCTCCCTGATCAGGCCTGCAAGCTGTTTGAGTTGCGGGGAGCTGAGATATTCGCTGAAAAGTACTGCTGCATCCTCCTGTGAAATCTCCATTCCTCCCGAGAAGCTCCTTGCAATTGCTGTGTTCATTCCCGGGTTGAACGGGTCAAGTGCCTTCCAGGCATTGAAGATGCTGAGGACATGTGAGTAGCGAGTGTCCGGTTCCGCTGTGGCTGCGGTTTCTGCTCCCTCCTTCATTACCTTGTTTGAATAGGGGGCCCACTCATAATCCGGGTTATTCACAACGGAACCCGGTATCTCCTGCCTGATGATCCGCTCCATCACCCTGTATACCATCTCCTGCTTCTCATTCCCTTTTTCCCTGTCTGCATAGTTAGACTTTATCTCATCACGCAGATTCCAGTGAGAGAGGAGCACCATGTCATCCGGGAACAACTGGCGGCCGTCATCAGTGCGCAGTTTACCCATATGTATGTTATACTCCGCAATGTACATCTCGGCATTGCCTACTGCTGTACTGGCGGCCTGGTTCAGTTCAGCCGGAACACGGGCGACGAACTGGTCGCCCAGGCGGGCCATCGCCCACTGCTCCCTGCTCCATCCGGCACCAAACTCTTCTTTCTCCGCCAGTGTGTAATATGGAAAGTTAAGTGCAACAATAAAGGCTATCTTATTCTCATAGAAATCGGACTGCAGGTGCGATCCCACTGAGTAGTTGCCGAACATCCGGTCTACCTCGTCAATCTCGCCTGCCGCCTCATCAAGCACTTTACGCAGATCCAGTGTGATCTCATTCATGTTTCCGTTAAGTGATTCAAAGTATTTGCTGAGCTTCAGGAATACAGATTTCCTCTTCACCTGGTCAGAGATATAGTTCGCTGCGACAAAATCCGTGAATTCCGAAACAGTACCGTCTTCCTCACGCCAGAGTGATGCAGCATGCCGCACTCCCCTCTCAACCAGGGACCTGTCAGCGGAGGATTGCTCTTCCATGACGCGGTCAACAGCACCTGAAATCACCGTATCTCCAATGAGGCCGGATGCTTGCTCATCTCCCTTTTTATCTGCAGAAGAGCAGGCTGTCAGTACGAGGGTCATAAGAATCAGTAATTTTTTCATTTGTATACTGGTTTTGTTTAATCTTCACCAAGCACCTGGCTGGCGTAATATTTTGCCGTCAGTTTCTCTCCTGTGGCTTTTTCTATCATCTCCTTCCACTGGTAACGGGCTCCGGGCATGAATACACTGGTTTTAAAAAACTCACCCATTGATTTCATATCTTCAGCGGTGTTGCCTTTAACTACAGTACCGGTGATATAGACTGAGAATTGCGACGCAAGGAGTTCCCCAAGAAGATAATTATGATAATAGCACGGATACAGGGCTACGTGGATCTTCGTTGCCCAGTCTGGCATGTCACGCCCTTCCGGTTTCTTCATCATCTGGTATTTCTCAACAATGTCCCACCACAGCTGGTTGAGGTCCTGGTCAGGGTTTTCGTACATGGCCTTTTCAAAGCGGTACATCACCTGTGCCCAACGACTGAATACTAGCTGCTGTAGCCTGAACGCGCTGAAAGCGTCATCCCCTATCTTCTCAGCCTCTTCTGATGAGATGATACCCATATAATTCATCCATGCAGGATTCGTTGCCAGCCTGCCGAAGTAGTTTGCAACTGCCTCGGTTGTGAATGTGTGTGCTGCATCCCTCAACGCGAAGGGAAGCGTCATGTCATTGTAGTATGAGTAGACGCCGTGGCCAAGCTCGTGCAGGATTGTGTTCATCCAGTATGAATCGGGCCTGATGTTGTCAAGCGTGCGAACATCGCCGGAACGGTCAATGTCAGTTGAGAAGGCGTGCTGGTTCTTCCCGGGTTTTTCATAAAGGTCACTCTTCGCCAGGATGGCATCAACAGGAAGTCCTATAGAGGCATAGTATTCAGATGCAAGCTTTACAGGGTCCCTGTCAGTATAGTACCGGTCAAAATCAACTGAATAAATCTCAGGAGCCTCCTGGAAATACCTGTTCTGGTAGTGCCATGGCATCAGTTCGGAGGCAGGCACACCGTATCGCTTTGCATAATAATTGTCTATCTCTCCCTTCAGGGTTGCAAAGGTACCACGGGTGAGGCTGTCAAGCTCATCAAAGATCATGGTTACCTCCTCCGGATCCTGACCGGATAGTTGGAGACTCATCTGATGAAAGTTGCTGAAGCCAACCTGCTGTGCAATCCTGTTGCGATGTTTTACAAGGTTGATTATGTCATCTGCCACAACCAGGCCTATCATCTTATGACCTTCCCATGCCGCCTGAAGTTCAGCTGACCTGACAGAGTTGCGAAGAATATCCTCAACTTCATTGTCGCTGAGTTTCTTTCCGCTGACATCAGCCCTGAACGAGTTGAACTTTTTGGTTATCTCCGTTTCCATACGCACCTGTTCGGATATTAGGCTCGTGTCAATCTGGCCTGAGAGGTACTGGTTAAAGATTAAATCAAGCTGCCTGGCAAGCAGTGGATCCTTCACCAGACCTGATTCCTTCAGTTCCTTCAGTTCGGCGAAGGCTGCCCTGTCAGTAAAAAAGCTTATATATGCCACAGAGGCATTCTCATTCCTTGACCAGGCCTCATCGGTGCCGCTTATGTTGGCTTCCCAGGATGTCAGGGCCGATTCTTTGTAAAGCGGAATGATCTGCTCCTCGTATGAGGAAATGAAACTGCGCATCCTGTTTTCCATCTTTTCCTGTTTGGAGGTGCATGACAACAGTGCTGTCATCAATGCAACCGATAAAATGATTGTTCTGTTCATAATTGATTTATTGGGTTTCGCTAAGGTAAAAATTTCATACAATATTGATAATGACTCGCGGCAGTTGAAGGAATTTCAGTTCCCTTACCGCCTTCAGCCGGTGGAGTCCGTTGCCAACAGCAGATTACAGATAATGGAAGAACCGGACAGGCACTGCCTGCCGGTTCCCCGACAATTTATAAAGCATTTGAGGAAAGTCTCTCAGCTCACCTTATCCTTCCTGATCTTCTCGAACAGGCTGGCAATCACCTCGTCAGACGGTGCATCATCCATGTCAGGAAGCAGAATGCTCAGGGCATTATCAATTCCGAAAGCGTCTGCAATGAGGTCTGACGGGGTATTGGTGACTTCAAAATAAGATAGTAAGAGGGTAGAATTCTTATCCATAGGCGTCTCTGTTCTCATATCAGAAAAACGCCTTCTGAATCAAAAAATTGTATCAGCTTATTGAGAG
>CAZHAI010000146.1:0-5967 GCA_964530645.1 uncultured Rikenella sp.
GCGATTTTGACGAGGTGGATATGACAGGTTCGCGCTGCGGCGTGGTTGATCAGCCCCTCGGAACACCGGTTGAAACGCTCACTGAAAACTTCGAGAGCTTCAGTGACAATGATGATATTTACCTGAGCGGCTGGCAGAACATCGCCACCGCCGGCGGACGCATCTGGCTAGCCAAACTCTTCAGCGGTAACAGGTATGCACAGGCTACCGGCTATAATTCGAACCTCTCTTCAATGGTCACGTGGCTCATCACCAGGCCTGTGAACATCTCAGTGCAGAAGGTGCTCTCATTCCAGACCGCAAAAGCCTACTGGGCACATACCGGGACCAACTTCCCCATGGAAGTACTCATCTCTACTGATTACAACGGCAACAACATTGCAACTGCCACCTGGACTCCACTGACGTCGGTTATGGCACAAAAGACAGACCCTGACCATACCTTTATCAACTCTGGCAACGTAACCCTGCCGGTCGCTGCCGGCAAATCTGCTGTAATTGCATTTAAATATACCGGCAGCCAGACTGAGAGTACAACATACCGCATAGACAACATCGCTGTCACGGCAGCAAAGTAATACCCGGAAAAATGATTATCAGAAACATACTTAATATTTGCATTGCAGCATCACTGTTGATTGTCTCATCGTGCACCAGGGAGCCCATACCGCCTCCCGAACCGAAGATTGACTATCTTACAATTGAGAAGCTGCGGGCGATGCATGATAAGGGAATTGCCACCATTGATACAAACGTTTACATCCAGGGCATCGTCACCCTGACTCCCGAGCTGGGTAACATTCCGGCGTTTGTAGCCTATATCCAGGACTCCACGGCCGGTATCTGCCTGACGGTAACCGGCAACAACACTTTCTCGCGGGACTCCGAGGTGAAAATACTGTGCCGTGGCGTCTCCTTTACAGAATATAACGGACTGCTGCAATTCGGTGACATCAGCATTGCCGACCAGGTTACGGTTGTAAGCCTCACTCCTCCTGCTATTCAGCCTGAGACGGTGACTATTTCCGAGGTATTGACAGGAGCTTATCAGGCCAGGTACGTAAGGATAGAGAATGTGCAGTTTGATGAACCGGGAACTTATTCCGGCGAAAACATCCTGACAGACTGCAGCAGTGAACTGGAGGTCTACACCCGCTCTGACGCCACCTTTTCTTCGGAGGCCTTGCCTGCCGGAAACGGCTATATCAGCGGTGTTGTCTCCGAGTTCAACGGCAGGCAGTTGCTGTTAAGGGACGAGACCGAGAATGCCATGACTGGTGACCGGTGCGGGGGAGCAGCAATGATCTTTCTGACGCAGGACTTTGCAACCCTTGTAAAATATGCGGATGTCAGTACTCTGGCCGGTTGGAAGACATACCCGCAGGCAGGAACCAAAACATGGTACGGTAATGAGGTCAGCACACGCAAGTGGGTTCAGGCCACGGCTTACAACTCCGGACAGGCCTCGGTAATTACCTGGATGATAGCGCCTGTCATTGACCTGGCCACGGCAACAAGCCCTTATCTCCAGTTTGAGAGTGCCAACGGGTACGACAATGGCGCAACACTCAAACTGTTTGTCTCAACAAACTATGACGGTTCGGCAACACCGTGGAACGCAACATGGACCGAGAAGAGCTTCAGCATGCCCGCATCGTCTGTGTCGGGCTACAGCCAGTTTGTCAATTCAGGCCAGATAGACCTCTCACCCTACAAAGGCGGTCAGCTCTGGATAGCCTGGGTGTATGACGGCGGCACCGACCGTACAACCACCTGGGAGGTAGACAATGTACTGGTAGCTGAAAAATGACAAGACGGCTCCTCCCGGTATTGATTCTGATCTGCCTTGCAGGAACTGTTGCAGGGCAGCCGCCGGAAGGATACTACAACAGCGCTGCCGGCCTCACGGGAAAAGCTCTTCAGCAGGCACTGCATGACATAATCGACGGACACACTACTCTGGATTATAGTGCACTTTGGCAAGCCTTCTCCACTACTGACGTCAAAGCAGACGGTGTAACGATTTGGGACATCTATTCCGACAAGCCCGGAGTAACACCGGCTTATACATATACGATTTTTACGAAGCAGTGCGGTACTTACCAGAAAGAAGGCGATTGCTACAACAGGGAACACTCCTTTCCGAAAAGCTGGTTCAACGATGCCCCGCCGATGTATACCGACCTGTTTCACATCTACCCCACTGACGGCTGGGTGAACAACAAGCGAGGCAACCTGCCGTACGGCGAGACCTCCACCCCCGCGTGGACCTCTACAAACGGCAGCATGGTCGGACCAAGCTCGATTCAAGGTTACCTGGGCAACGTGTTTGAACCTGTTGACGAATACAAGGGTGATCTCGCCCGCACCTATTTTTACGTGGCTACGCGCTACTATGGTGAGGACAGCCAGTGGCCCGGCGGTGACATGACAACAGGAGCCCAGCCTAAGCCCTGGGCCGTTTCCATGCTCCTTGCATGGCATCTTGCTGACGCAGTAAGTACGAAGGAGGTAAACCGCAACAACGAGGTTTACAGGTACCAGGGTAATCGAAATCCCTTCATCGATGACCCGATACTTGCGGAGAAAATATGGGGGACACTTAATTCAGTTGAAAAGACAAGGGAAGACCGGTTATCCATGACACTCTGGCCCAATCCGGCAAATGATTTCCTGAATATCAGCATCTCAGGACATTCATGTTCCGGAAGCATTGTTTACGTCTATGACAGGGGCGGATGCCTGGTTATGATGGCAACGGCTGAAGAAGGCATCGCCGCAGTCAGCACTGCCGAACTTCCTGCCGGAATATACTTCCTGACAATTTCGTGTGACGGGAAGGTATCCACCGATACATTCGTTATAACCGGAAGGTAATCATATCGCCGGAAAACTTTCTTCCCGGCGCATTGTTTTACTTTTGCATAGTAAAAAACAATGAGCGATAAATCATTTGCCATAGAGGGGATGAACTGCGCATCGTGCGCAGCACACGTTGAGAAGGCCGCAGCAAAGGTGGATGGTATCACTTTTGCCAGCGTCAACCTGGCAACTGAACGTCTAACCATTTCCTATGATGAACGCAAAGCGTCTCTAAACCAGGTCATTGACGCTGTCAGCAGGGCAGGATACAAAGCTATTGATGATGAGAAGGAACGAAAAGCATCACGTCCCGAAACAGAGCGCCTGAGAAAAAGGCTTATCTGGTCACTTATCTTTACAATACCGCTCCTGTTACTCACCATGTCAGCCATGGCCGGAGCCAGGCTTCCGGCCTTCATTTCCCCTGAGAGCAGCCCGCTTAACTTCGCCCTGCTTCAGCTTCTGCTCACCACCCCGGTCGTAATCACCGGACGCAGCTTTTACCTTGCCGGGACAAAAACACTGCTCAGGGGTAACCCTGGGATGGATACTCTTGTAGCGATGGGTACTGCCGCTGCTTACCTGTACAGCCTGTATGCCACCGTCAGGATCGCCGGCGGTGACGGCCACTCAGTGCATAGCCTCTATTATGAATCAGCTGCTGCAATCATCACTCTGATTACAATGGGCCGCTATCTCGAGGCCAGGTCGAAGACCACGGCCGGAAATGCAATCCGCAAACTACTCTCACTGGCCCCTCCCCTAGCTACCGTGCTGCGCGACGGGAAGGAGAAGACAGTCCCTGCCTCAAAGGTTCAGGTGGATGAGCTGGTCGTCATCAGGCCAGGCGAGAGATTTCCCGTTGACGGAACAGTAACAAGCGGAACAACCTCGGCCGACGAGTCGATGCTCACAGGCGAAAGTATCCCTGTTGAAAAGACAGAGGGTTCAGAGGTAACAGGAGGCAGCATCAATCTGAACGGTTCGGTTGTCTGTCGCGCCACCCGCGTCGGCAGTGCCACCACACTGGCAAGGATCGTCAGGCTGATGGAAGAGGCGCAGGGTTCAAAAGCCCCGATCGCCAGGCTGGCAGATAAAATATCCGGCATTTTCGTACCGGTTGTAATGGCGTTGGCACTTCTCTCTGCAACAGCATGGTTGATCGGGACCGGCGATTTCCGGCTGGCATTTACAGTGCTCATCTCCGTGCTTATAATTGCATGCCCGTGCGCTCTGGGACTGGCCACACCTGTGGCGGTGATGGTAGGGACAGGCAGGGGAGCCCAGCAGGGCATCCTTATCAAAAGTGGCGAGGCTCTTGAAACGGCCCGCAAAGCGAATGTGGTAGTACTCGACAAGACAGGCACAGTCACTACCGGAATCCCGATAGTAACTGATATCAGGCCGGTCATGGAGGAAGATAAAGACTTGCTGATCTCTGTCGCTGCATCGGCGGAAAGTCGGTCCGAACACCCCGTAGCAAAAGCTGTTGCCGGGTATGCAGTGGCCAAAGGCCTTCCCGTCACGGGACCGGACCGCTTTACCGCCCTGCCCGGATACGGCGTCGAGGCCTCTGTCAACGGAACTCATATCCTTGCCGGCAGCAAGAGACTCATGGTCGAGAGAAAGGTGGACACCGGGGAGGCCGACCGGTCAGCAGAGGAACTTTCAGCACAGGGGAAGACCGTAATGTATCTGGCCACCAACGGGAAATGCCTCGGTGTGATAGCTGTTGCCGATACAATCAGGCCGGGATCGGCCGGGGCTGTCCGCGAACTGAAAGCCATGGGCCTCGAAGTGATGATGATTACCGGCGACAGCAGCCAGACGGCCCGTCATATAGCCGCAGAGGCAGGCATAAAAAATGTTATAGCAGGAGTTCTTCCCGGTGACAAAGCCGAGGAAATTCGCAAAATCAGAAGCAACGGAAACAGCGTGATCATGGTGGGCGACGGCATCAATGATGCCCCTGCCCTGGCGACGGCCGACGTGGGAATAGCCATCGGATCTGGTACTGATGTTGCCATTGAGGCAGCCGATGTAGTACTGATAAAAAACGACCTGCAGGATGTGGTTCGCACCCTAAAGCTGAGCAACAGCACAATCCGGAACATAAAGCAAAACCTGTTCTGGGCTTTCTTCTATAACATCCTCGGCATACCTGTGGCCATGGGAGCCCTGCATCTCTTCGGAGGCCCGTTGCTCAACCCGATGATAGCGGCAGCAGCAATGAGCTTCAGCTCAGTTTCAGTTGTATGGAATGCGCTGAGACTCAGAAAAATCAAACTATAATCCCCATATCTATAGTTTTTTTTTGCACTGCGATTAAACCTTTGCAGACTATTCGCATCAGAGTAATTGTAAACAGCGAACAATTAAAGAAAACAATAACTAAAAACAATTACTCATGAGAACAAGACTATTCCTCACAGTTGCAGCTTTCGTAGCCATGACGGCTATTGCTGCAGCACAGACTACAGAGACCAACCCAGGCCAGCCCGGCAAAGGTCGTGCAGCAGGAAACGTATATGTCGATGCTGACAAGGACGGCGTGTGTGACAATTACACAGACGGTACCCGCCCGGGCCGCAGGGCATACGCTGCTGGTGCAAACCAGGCTGCTGCCGATCGCGGACCAGGCAAGGGACAGGGACTGGCACAGGGTCCAAGGAACGGACAGGGCCGCGGACATGGTATGGCAGCCGGCAGAGGTGCAGGACGCGGTGCGGGTCAGGGCCAGGGAACTGCCCCCGGAAGAGGCAGGTTTAATGGCCAGGGTCCGGCATTCGTTGACGCCAACAAGGACGGCATCTGCGATAACCTGGCACCCGCAACTGAAAAGAAATAAACATCATCAGCTATTACAGGCAGAAAGAGATCCATTTGGGTCTCTTTTTTTTTACAATTCTTAATGGTCTACGACCAATCTCTCCTTCTTATCCTCTGTTCTACAATGCTTTATGCGCTACGCGCAAAATTGGCCGTAGGCCATAAAGCATTGTAGATCGCATGACAGCCACCCAACCATTGGCCGCAGGCCATAAAGCATTGTAGATTCCATGACAACCCCCACCACCCCTTTGCTCTCTCAGATATGTGTGCTAC
>CAZHAI010000147.1:0-5834 GCA_964530645.1 uncultured Rikenella sp.
TCTCGTGGGCTCGGAGATGTGTATAAGAGACAGCTACTATTTAGCTAATGGCCTTCCGGGCCGAAATATTTGTCAAGCAGGATTGAAGCGGGCTTGTAGGATGTAATCTCCCCCTCCCTGAGTTGCCTCTCAAGGTCAGGAAGCAGGGCTGCCACCTCCGGGTGGTTATAGAATGAATGCTTGAGGGTATCGATTATTGTTTCGTGCATACGTGTAACAGCCTGATCCCTCCGTCGTTCCCAGAACCACCCGTTACTCTTTGTGACACTTACATAATCGCGTATTGTCTCCCATATTTCGGATATGCCGGTCTTTTCCAGAGAGGAGCATGTCATTACTTTCGGGCTCCATTTGGAGGGAGAGAGGGGGAAAAGATGAAGTGCGTTTTTGTATTCGACTCTTGCTGTCTCGGCTTTCCTGACGTTACTGCCGTCAGCCTTGGTGATCACTATCGTGTCAGCCATCTCCATGATGCCTCTCTTGATACCCTGCAGCTCATCACCTGCACCTGCCAGCATCAGCACCAGGAAGAAGTCTACCATTGAATGCGCTGCTGTCTCCGACTGCCCCACTCCCACAGTCTCAACCAGGATAGTGTCGAACCCTGCGGCCTCGCACAGGATTATGGATTCTCGTGTCTTTCGCGCAACACCTCCGAGTGTTCCGGCTGAGGGCGATGGACGTATAAAGGCATCAGGGTCAGTGCTTAGCTGTTCCATCCTGGTTTTGTCACCCATGATGCTGCCGCCGCTCTGCTGGCTGCTCGGGTCAATGGCCAGTACCGCCAGGCGCCTGCCGTAGCGTCGCGTCAGCAATGTGCCGAATGTGTCAATGAATGTGCTCTTGCCTGCGCCGGGGACACCGGTGATGCCAACCCTCACCGAGCGGGAGCTGGCCGGGAGGCATCGCTCCACAACAGCCTGGGATATATCATAATGCTCGGGCAGATTGCTCTCAATCAGGGTTATTGCCTGGCTGAGTATTGTCCGGTCTCCACGGAGTATGCCGTCGGCATAATCGTCAGCGCTGAGTTTTTTTCGCCTGTTCTTCCTGAGGCGGTTCAGCATGTCAGGGTTAATACTCGGAGGCTGGGGCACTCCCTGCTGTACCGAGAGAGCCCCGGCTGACCGCTTTTCCCTGCTCATCGCGATGCTGTCCCCTGTGTTCTTTATTTGGTCTTTTCTCCTTCTACAAGCACCTCTCCCTTGATCATCAGCATCACCTCTGAATTCTTGGGGTCATTTGTATAGACAAATATGTTCTTGTAAATCTGACCCTTGTAGCCCCCGCTATTGAACTTGGCCTTGATCGAACTCTTCGCTCCCGGCTTGATTACATTCTCTGTTGGCATCAGAGCCGTGCAACCGCAACCGGATTTGACATGCCTGATGACAAGGTCGCTCTTCCCTTCGTTGGTGAATACGAACTCAACATCGGCGGAGGCATTCTGGTTGATGGTTCCGAAGTCAACAGTGTTTGACACCAGCTTGAATACCGGTGCGCTGGCAAGTTCCTGGCTTGTCAGGCCAGAGAAATCCTCAACCAGGTTTGCCGAAACATACAGATAGATGTTTGGCATTGACTGGCCGTTGACCTTCATGCGTACAAGGTCATTCACGTTGCCCCAGCTGCTGTTGTTCAGCTTCGCATCATAAGTACCCTCAATGAGCCCCTTCTCACCCGGTTTGAGGGTGGCAGGTGACATCTTCATCTGGAGATGTGCCGGAAGTCCTTCGAACTCGAGGGTGGCAGCCTCTTTTGATGTGTTGATGACAGGCATCACCCTGATCTTCTTTTCGGTCTTTTTGGTGCTGGTGAACGCCAGATGGTTCGACTGGAACCTTAAGGGACCAACGGCAAAGGTATACTCTTCTTCAATGGTCTTTTCACGCGGGGTAACCTCCCCTTCAATTACGAGAACCGTAACAGCCGGCTTTGCATTTGAATAGACTGAGATGCTCTTCGCAAAACGGCTGTTGTAACCGCGCGGATCGAACACTGCCGTCACAAACCCCTTCCCTCCGGGAGGAACAGGTGATTTTGTATAGTCTGAAGCTGTGCACCCGCAAGAGGGCTGCACCCTGGTAATGACCAGAACGGAATCACCGGTGTTTGTAAAGTTGAAGATGGCTTCCTTCTTACCTGCCGCCTCTTGCATTTTACCGTAATCATGGCGCGTGGTTGCAAAGTTGAGCTTCGGCTGGGCAGACAGCCCGGCAACCATCATAAGACACATCACAAATGCCAAATTTCTTTTCATAGTTTTCATGTTTACTGCCTGAATAAGGCAAATCTGTTGTCAGTTCATCTCATTAACAAAGATCAGGCCATTCAGGTTGTACCATAATAACCACCAAAATTAATAAAAAAGTATAAGCGGCTGTTTTTTTATTGGTTTATCGATTAGTTTTGTCACTCGGATGCTCTCTTTTGGAACAGATTTTGTTCCGTTGCCGGGGCGTTCCGTCATTGGTTATGACACGAAGAAGACTCTTAATACCGTTTCTGGCTATCCTCTCTTTCCTGACGGTGACACCTGTCACCGGCCAGTTCTATAACGGCATGCAGATGACCTTCGGCAAGAACCGCGTACAGCACAAGGACTTTTACTGGACCTGGTTCAGGTTCGACGAGATGGACGTCTATTACAATGAATTCGGTCGCGAAGTGGCTGAATATGCCGCTGTGGTAGCCCAGGAGAAACTTGATGAGATTGAGGATTACTTCGACTACACCCTTGACAAGCGGCCGATACTTATAATCTACAACAAGAAGAACGACTTCCGGCAGAGCAACGTTGGACTGATCTCGGCCGAGGAGGATTATAACGTTGGCGGGTACAGCAGGGTGATCAAGAACAAGATCATGCTCTGGTTCAACGGAGACCACGAGGAGTTCAGCAAGCTCATCGCATCTGCCATCGCCGAGGTGGTGGTTTACGAGATGATCTACAATGCCGATATGCGTGACAGGGTGACGAGCAACAACCAGATTCAGATCCCCGACTGGTATATCAAAGGGCTGATCAATTATGTTGCCTTCGGATGGGACAGCGAGACGGACAATCGCGTCAGGGACGGATTTGAAAACAACCGGTACAAAAACCTTGACAACCTCGAGTATGAAGAGGCCGTTTATGCCGGCCACTCATTCTGGAAATATATCGGGGAAACATACGGCAACGCCATAATACCTAATATAATCTACCTGTCAAAGATCTACCGCAATATTGAGGACGGATTCCTTTACGGTCTGGGGAGAAGCATCAAGGACACATACCGCGACTGGAGGAGCTACTACAGTTCATACTATGAAATCAAGCCCGGTGAAACCTACACTAAACCTGAAGAAATAAGGAAAGCCAGGCCGTATGAGCGGTTCACTGCGGCAGAGGTGAGTCCTGACGGCAGAAATGTGGCCTGGGTGTCCAACGACTGGGGAAAGAGAAAAATCTGGCTTTATGATTCCTCCACCGGGAAGACAAGGAAGATTTTTGCAGTTGAACCACGCTTTGAGCAGTCCGTAGATTATACGTACCCTGTACTGACATGGCATCCGGGAGGACAGATTCTGACATTCGCCAATGAGGAAAAAGGAGGGGTGCAACTCTATTTCTACAGGACCGACCAGAAAAAATTTGAGCAGAGAACGATGCCCTTCTTCGAGAAGGTCCTATCCCTCTCCTACTCTCCTGACGGTTCACGACTCCTTGTCTCTGCCGTGATCAACGGCATGACTGACATCTATGTGCACACAATCATCAGCGGCACAAACGAACGGATCACCTTTGACGTGGCTGATGACCGTGACCCCGTTTTTATCAGCGGCAAAGACGAAACCATAATGTTCTCATCCAACAGGCTGACCGATACACTGAGCAACAGCGGCGACCCCCAGGAGAGAACGGGACTGACATATGACCTCTTCACCTATGATCTCAGGGCACGGGACGGAAATCTGACAAGGCTCGCCGGGGGTACGATGCAGGACTTCACCAGGCCGCTGCAGCCCTCAACCTCCTCAACCGGTTTCATCGGCAACGGAAACGGGATCATGAACCTGCATACTGGTACAATTGACAGCACTATAGCATACATTGATACCGCGCTTCACTTTACATATTTCATCACATCCAGGCAGAATACTGATTTCCCGAGGAACCTCGAAGCCTTCGACAGGAGCGGAGGCCGTGACGCAGCTGTGATATATGACAACGGACGCTACAGGCTGATGACCGGACCCTCCTCATCCACAACTCCGGTCAGCAGCGATGCAATCAAAACTACGCTGTGGCGCCTGGAGGAGACAGCCATGCTGCGGGCAGCCGACAGCATCAACCAGATCAGGGACTGGCTGATTGCGGAGAGAGCACGGATGAATGATACACTCAAAAAACCGCTCTATGAGTATTTTGCGCCCTCCGATGAGCCGATTGACTTCCGCAACTACGTCTTCGAGCAGGAAAAGGAAAACTACTATGAGCTGCAATGGCGCAAGGATTACATGGACATCGACCTTGACACCTCGAAGCAGAAGATGCCTGACGCATTGGTTTACCGCCCTGCATTCTACAATAACTATACAGCCACACAGCTCGATTTCAACTTCCTGAACAACACATACCAGGCATATAACGGAGGAGCACCGTACTTCAACCCGGGGCTGAACATGCTCATCAAGATCGGCACGATAGACCTGTTCGAGGACTACCGTATTACTGGAGGATTCAGGTTCTCCGGCAACTTCGACAGCAACGAGTACCTCGTCAGCCTCGAGGCGCTGAGGGGCAAATTCGACAAACAGGTAATCTTTCATAAACAGTCTTTTGACAGCTACAATGACACAAGCTATTACAAGATAAAGAGTTACACAACCTACATGTCACTCAGAAGGCCGCTAAGCTCCGTGCTGTCCCTAAAAGGCACACTGACCTATCGCTATGACAGCTATGTAGTGCAGTCCACAGACCTCTCAACCCTGCTGGCCTCATCCCTGTCGCGCCACTGGGCAGGCCTCAAGGGAGAAATCATCTATGACAATACGAGGAAACGCACAATCAATATCTATTACGGCACCCGTTTCAAGATCTTCGGGGAATACTACCGCGAAGTGACCCGGAAGAATGCTGACATGTTTGTGCTTGGAGCTGATTTCAGGCATTATCAGAAAATTCACCGCGACCTGATATGGGCAAACCGTTTTGCCGCCAGCAGCTCTTTCGGACCATCGAGGCTGATCTATTACATGGGTGGCGTTGACAACTGGATGGGATTCTTCAGCAGGGTCCCGATGTTTGACCAGACAGTCCCGGTAAATCCGGAAGTCAGATACGGTTTCCAGGCCCTGGCAACCAACATGAGGGGCTTTACCCAGAACATCCGTAACGGTAGCAATTTCGCGTTGGTTAACAGCGAACTGCGCTGGCCGGTTGTAAGGTACTTTGCCGGCCACCCGCTGCGCTCGAACTTCCTGAACAGCTTCCAGCTCGTCGGTTTCTATGATATCGGAATGGCATGGACCGGATGGGATCCGTGGGGCAATGAGAACTACTGGGATGACCAGGTCTATCAGAACGGTCCGGTGACTGTGACAATTGATGCAATGCGTGAGCCGCTTGTCATGGGCTTCGGCGGCGGAGCCCGTGCCCAGGTGATGGGCTACTTCGTGAGAGCTGACCTGGCATGGGGAATTGACAACGGATACATCCTGCCGAAAATATTCTACCTCTCATTCAGCCTCGATTTCTGATCATCCAATCACTCCGGGGATTCCTCCCGCGGCGCTGTTGGCACTGAATTTGATATACCCGCGGCGAGGGTGAATTTAATTTCTGT